>JBATKU010000462.1:0-32180 GCA_049669725.1 Desulfobacterales bacterium | reverse complement strand
CCCCGAATTGGCAGTGGGGGTTTACCGTTCAGTTTCTATTCCCCAAATAAATCCGCTGCGCGAATTTATGTACCGCGGCTGCGCCGCGTTATTAAAGACAAACTGCATTATTTTAAACTGCCGGATAAGCAGAAGGCTTCACCGCATGGTCAGGAGGTATTGCCGTCATGGATAACGGCTGTATCGAAATCGGCAACATTAACACCCGGGCTTCTACCGAAGTTATCAGAAAGCTGAAATCTATTCTTGATGAACACGGTATTTTTCACATTATCGATGGCGTTATGTTTAATCAGCCACATAAGCAAGGATCTCGAATGAATGCATTTCACCCGAACCGGGTCAGAGAAATTAATAAAATCCAAGACGATTTTCGCGTGGAATACCGTGAGCTTGTCGTGCCCGACCTTTATAAACTTAATTATATTAGTCTAGTAAACTTTGATTCCGAAGAAGCTGACTTTCTCGCGATCCTGATTTATGGAGAGGATTGAAAAAATCACCGGCCATCACATCAAAGAAAGGAGAACGACTATGAAATTGAAACCAATGATTAAAACAGTTAAATTCCCAAAATTTTTATTTATAACCGTCTGTATGGTAATTTTTGGTGGACTTTTATTCGCAGGTCAATCTTTTGGGGGCACTGCCAAAGAAATCGATGCCAGCGCCGATGCTGCTATGGATCGGTTTTACAAACAGGTTAAGGATGCCAAAGAGGTTGTTCGGCAGGCCAAAGGTATGCTCATATTGCCCAACGTTAAAAAAGGCGCCTTGATCGTTGGCGGTGAATATGGCCAGGGGGTCATGCGAATTGGCGGTAAAACAGTTGAATATTACAGTATGATCTCTGGCTCAGTTGGATTTCAGATCGGGGGCCAGGCCAAAGACGTCATCATCGCCTTCATGACGTCCGATGCCCTGAAGAAATTTCGCAACAGCAAGGGATGGGAGGCCGGTGTTGACGGCAACGTTGCGCTGGTTACCCTGGGTGCCGGTGAGAGTGCGATTACATCCATGGGAAAAGAGCCTATTGTGGCGTTTGTTTTCGATGTCAAGGGACTCATGGCGGACATGTCCTTTAAAGGAGCTAAATTCAACAAACTCGACAAATAAAAATTAAAAAAAGACCTCACGCGATCCCGCTTGCAGCGGGACTACGACGCAACGAAAGGCCAAAAAAAGGACTGCCAGAATTCAGGTGAGCTTAGACTGTAATTCAGAAATCAGCGGAAGCGGCCAGACGGAAATCTGTTCATCAACCGGGTAGCTGTGTTGACCGGGATAGATGACCCACAGATGTCGAAGGGCGAGATCCTTTACTGCGATACGCATGGATTTGGTGACCTTGGGGGCCTCGTTGAACTTAAACTCTATACCGTAGCGCTGTCCCTGATGGAGAAAAAAAAGATCCAGTTCGCTACCGCTATAGGTGGACCAGAAATATACCTGGGAAGGTCTCACGATTTGCATGAATTGGTGGAGGGCGAATCCTTCCCATGAGGCGCCGACACGTGGATGCCCAAAAAGGCTGTGGCTATCAATGATATTGAGCAAAGCGTGAAGAATCCCGGAATCCGTCAGGTATATTTTGGGCGATTTGACCTGGCGTTTACCGATGTTTTCATACCATGGCTGAAGCTGCCGTACCATGAAGGTTCCTGACAGGATATCAAGGTATGAACGCACGGTTTTGTCTGTCAGGCCCATGGAGCGGGCGAATTCGGAGGCATTCCAAAGCTGTCCATGATAATGGGCCAGCATGGTCCAGAAGCGGCGCATGGCAGCTGATGGTATGGTGATACCCAGCTGTGGAATGTCTCGCTCAAGGAAGGTCTTTATGAAGCCTTCGCGCCAGGCCAGACTATCATCATCCGATTCGGCCAGGAAGGAACGGGGAAACCCGCCGCGGAGCCATAGGGGCTGACATGAATCTGCGCCGGTTTCACTGATATCGAATCCGGATAGCTCAATGAATTCAACGCGGCCGGCAAGTGTTTCAGAAACGTTTTTTACAAGATCGGGTGAGGCGCTTCCTAAAATTAGAAAGCGGGCTGAATTTTGCGGTCGATCGACAAGGACACGCAATGTGCTGAACAGGGTCGGCATTCTTTGGATTTCGTCAAGGATAACAATTCCTTCTAAGGATCCAAGGACCAGTTCAGGATTTTGCAAGCGTTGTAAATCAGGCTGTGATTCAAGATCAAAATATTCAGCTCTTTTGCCGCTTTGAACCAACCGGGCCAAAGTTGTCTTGCCGCATTGTCGGGGGCCGAGAATAGCGGTAGTGGGCGAGCGGCGAAGTGCTGTTGAAAGCCTTTCGATGTAACTGGGACGACCGATCATATTGGTAGTATACATTGAATCTTCGGAATGTCAATCCGAATTTTAAATGTAATTAGGTTTTATTTTAAAAGGTGACTAATCTAAAATTAGGAACAGGAGAAAGGAGAATAAAGGATTATACCGGTTTCGGCCATTTGAGCAGTTTTGGCGGTTTGGTGGAAACCCCCAACATGGACAAGCTTGCCGGGGACGGTTTGCGCTATAACAACTTCCATACTACCGCCTTAGCTGATAACGAGTTCCAGCGCTTGGCGTCCACCACGAACTGCATCTATCGGAATGCGTTGATCCAGCGTGGCGAGTTTGCCTTTATTGCGAACAGCCAGGCCCAAGAGATAGACATCTGTGATTTGAGCATGGGTAATTATCGCATCAGCTTTGAGGATTTCCAAGATACTCAGATCTTCCGACCAAAAATGGTGACCTGTTGCTTCGCAAAGCTGGCGCAAGATTGAGAAAACAACCGAGACTTCTCCTGGACGGTTTGGATATTTCGGATGGCTGGCAATGCGGATAAATCCGTTTTCGGTAAGCGGGCAAGTCGCCCATGCTTGTTGACCATTTTCAGCGAACCACTGATGGGACGTTTCATGATGGACATGCATCGGATCAGTCAGGGCAAGAAGCAAATTGATATCGAGAAGATGAATCGTCACGGTATTTCGTCTCGCAATTGGTTGACCAACTCCTGGGTGACGATTCCGGCATCCGGCTGGACGGGAAACAGCGGAAGGCCACCCTTTTTTCTAACTGAAGATTTTCTGGTTAAGGATTTCCTTGCCAGGCCTGACAGTACCTGGCCGACGGTTATTCCTTTTTGCCGTGCGATTTCTTTTGCAGCAAGAAGAACATCCTCTTCAATATTGAGGGTGGTGCGCATGATTTTCTCCTTAAAATCTACAGGCGTCGTGTTAGGATCCGTATTGTTGTCTTTTTCATCAGATGTTTGATGATAGTGCATCAATTTCGCAATGTCAAGAGCGTATGTCGAGGAACAAATTTGCAGCATAATTCAAGCTTTTAGAGGAGCTATAAAAATATCTCGTGGCGTCGTAGCGGTGTGGCGTGAAAATTTAAACCTCACGCGACGAAGCAACGGCGCAACGAAATATTAAAAACGAGAAAGGAGTGCTATGACTAACTCAAAACAGGAAAATGGAGGAAGCAAAATGAAAAGTGTAGTTTCAAAAGTTTTTACCGTTGGCGTATTGGCCGTATTGGCCCTGTGCCTGGCTTGCCCGGCAGCCTTTGCGGCAAAAGACAAACCCAACATCCTGGTCATCTGGGGCGACGATGTCGGGATTTCCAACATTTCAGCCTACACAAAGGGATTGGTGGGCTACCAGACGCCCAACATCGACAAGATCGCCAGTGATGGCATCATCTTCACCGACTATTACGCTGAGCAGTCCTGTACAGCCGGCCGATCCACCTTCATCACCGGGCAGACCGCCTTTCGCACCGGGCTTTCCAAAGTTGGCCTACCGGGTGCCCCGCAAGGCATGAAGGAACAGGACGCCACCATCGCTGCGCTGCTTAAGGAACAGGGCTACGCGACGGGGCAGTTCGGCAAGAACCACCTCGGCGATCTTGACGAGCATCTGCCGACGAACCACGGCTTCGACGCGTTTTTCGGCAACCTCTATCACCTGAACGCCGAGGAAGAGCCGGAGAACGAGGACTATCCCGCTGATTTGGTCATGGCGGACGGTCGTTCCTTTAGGGAGGTCTTCGGCCCGCGCGGGGTGATCAAGTCCTCTGCCGCTTACAACAAGAACGGCGCTGTCACCGGTCAGAAGATCGAAGACACCGGGGCACTCACCAAGAAGCGCATGGAGACCGTCGACGACGAGACCTTGGCCGCTGCGATTGAATTCATCCGGGCCAAGGAAAAGGACGGCACCCCATGGTTCGTCTGGTGGAACGGCACGCGGATGCACTTCCGGGTCCACGTCACCGACGAGCGACGAGCCATGGCCGATGAGGCCGCTGGCAAACACGTCGACGAGTACGCCGCAGGCATGATCGAGCATGACATGCATGTTGGCCAGTTCCTCGAGCTGCTGGACGAGCTCGGCATTGCCGACGAGACGCTGGTATTCTATTCCACCGACAACGGGCCGCACATGAACACCTGGCCGGATGCAGCATGGTCACCGTTCCGTGGCGAAAAGAACACCAACTGGGAAGGTGCCTTCCGCGTGCCGGCCATGGCGCGCTGGCCGGGCAAGATCGAGGCCGGTCGTATCTCCAATGAGATCATGCACCACATGGACTGGCTGCCGACCTTCCTGGCGATGGCCGGTGTCGATGACATCAAGGAAAAGCTGAAGGGCGACGGCGTTAAGGCGATCGGGCGTGACTATCGGGTCCACCTCGATGGCTATAACACGCTGCCCTACCTGCTGGGCAAAGAGGACAAGACACCGCGCAACGAGATCTTCTATTTCTCGGATACCGGCGATATGACCGCGCTGCGCTACAACGATTGGAAGGTCATCTTTTTGGAACATCGCTACCCGCAGACCATGCAGGCCTGGGCGGAACCTTGGACCGTTCTGCGCATGCCGCTGTTGTTCAACCTGCGGCGCGATCCCTATGAGCGTGGCCAGATCACGTCGAACACCTATTACGATTGGTTCCTCGATCGCGTCTTCCTGATGGCGCCGGCGGCGGCTTACGTAGGCGAATTTCTTGCCACCTTCGAGGAATTTCCGCCGAGCCAGAAGCCGGGATCGTTCACCATCGGCGATGCGAAGGAGAAAATTCTCAACTCTATCGGGTCGCCTTAGGGTCTCTGGCGGCAGCGATATTGGGGACAGGCCAAGCCGATCAATCGGTAGGCCCCTTTTCTGAATCGCTTCCAGCGACAGCGCTCACTTTCCGGACCCGGCTACTCTGCTCGATGCTCTGGCCGGGCCCGGTATGTGTGCATTGATGCCCTCTTAATATATGATAGAATCGCTATGGGACTGGCACGAGTCGGAGATGTACCTGCGCTGGATGGCCGAGAACATGTGGCTCTTCGTTCCTGCCCAGGTCTACACCAGGCAGTGGCTGGCGACCTTCAAGGAGTTCCCGCCGCGGGGCGGCACCACGCTGGGCATCGACGGCGTCATCAAGCAGCTCGAGAATCCGGCATCGCGGCAGTAGTTTTGATCAACAGAAGCAGCGGGCGGCACCGCTAGCAAACCGCCGCCCGTTGCCTCAAACAATTATAACCGCTGGTGGATTGAACGCAGTGCCTTTTCAGTGACAGCCATCCAGGAGATCGTGGGTGGTTTCATGGCAACGTTCAAGGACTTCCCTCCGCGCCAAAAACCGGCCAAGTTCAACGTGGGTGATGTCATGGCCCAGAAGTACAAAACGGGTGCCAATTGATTTTGCATGTCGTTACCATGGTCAGTTATTGTGAATGGGAATGGGTAGAAGATAAGTGAATAAGCTTAATCACATCTGTCCCAATGTTTAGTAGTAAGAATCGTTTAATTATTTAAAATTTAAAGAGAACGCAATGAAACGGACCTATCAAATACTACTCGCCCTATGCCTCGTCCTGATATTTTCCGTTGTGGCGATAGCTCAGGCTAAAAATCCCCTGCCATCCTGGAATGATGGCAAAACTAAGCAGTCAATCATTGAATTCGTGGATAAGGCGACGACAGCAGGCTCCCCTGGCTTTGTGCCGCCGACCGAACGCATCGCGGTGTTCGACAATGACGGCACGCTCTGGGCCGAGCAGCCTCTGTACACCCAATTCTTGTTTGCATTTGACCGCGTGAAGGCTCTTGCGCCGAAGCATCCTGAATGGAAAGACAAGCAGCCCTTTAAGGCAGTGCTCGCAGGTGATTTCAAGACGGTTTTGGCTGGCGGCAAACCCGTGTTGTTCGAACTTCTCATGGCGACGCATGGCGGCAACACAACGGACGAGTTCTCGCAAACCGTAAAGGATTGGCTGGCTGTGGCAAAGCATCCGAAAACAGGCCGTCTATACACGGAGATGGTCTATCAGCCGATGCTTGAACTACTGGCCTATTTGCGCTCCAACGGCTTTAAGACCTACATCGTCTCCGGCGGCGGTATTGAGTTTATGCGGCCCTGGGCCGAAGGAGTCTATGGCATTCCGCCTGAGCAGGTTATAGGCAGCAGCATCAAGACCAAGTTTGAGTTGCGCAACGGCACGCCGGTGCTCGTGCGGCTACCCGAGCTCGACTTTTATAACGATTATGGCGATAAAGCGGTCGCCATCAATCAACACATTGGCCGCCGCCCGATCGCCGCGTTCGGCAACTCGGATGGCGACCTGCAGATGCTCCAATGGACGACATCAGGCGGTGGTGCACGTTTCGCGCTCCTTGTTCACCACACGGACGCTTTGCGCGAATGGGCCTACGACCGCAAGTCTTCCATTGGTCACCTCGACAAGGCACTTGACGAAGCGCAGACGAAAGGATGGACAGTCGTTGATATGAAGGATGACTGGAAGAACATTTTCCCGTTTGAGAGTAAATGAAGCAGGGGCACCAGCTAACATGGTGCTCGCTGAAATGGAGTTTTCGGGGGCTATCCGACCGAAGGGGGAAGGGCTTGGTGCCCCTATTTCCGGCTATACTCACCCAAGGAGGCCTTTCTTGACCGGACCTGGGTGCTGCCGGATATTGAGAAAATGAAAATTGATATTTTGCCGTTAACAAGAAACATCAAAACAGGAGGAAATGAAAAATGAGTAGGAAAGCTTTTTATTGTCTTGTGACGCTACTGCTGGCAATGGGATTCGCAGCCCCGGCAGTTCAAGCGGCAGATAAACCCAACATCCTGGTCATCATGTCCGACGATGTGGGTATCACCAACGTCGGCGCGTACAGCATGGGCATGGCAGGCTACCAGACGCCCAATCTGGACCGGATTGCCAAGGAAGGCGTTCTGTTTACGGACTACTACGCCGAACAGTCATGCACCGCCGGGCGCTCGGCCTTCATAACCGGACAGTCGCCGATCCGCACCGGCCTGACCAAGGTCGGTCTCCCGGGCTCCGCCCTTGGCCTCCAGCCGGAGGATCCGACGCTGGCCGAGATTCTCAAGCCCCTCGGCTACGCCACGGGACAGTTCGGCAAAAACCACCTCGGCGACCGTAACAAGTTTTTGCCGACGGTTCATGGCTTCGACGAGTTCTACGGCAACCTTTACCACCTCAACGCCGAGGAGGAGCCCGAGCATCCCGACTATCCCAAGGATCCCGCGTTCAAAGCCGAGTTCGGCCCGCGCGGTGTGCTTGACTGTGTAGCCACCGATAAGGAAAGCACGGTTGATGATCCCCGCTTTGGCCCCATGGGCAAGCAGGAATGCACGGACACCGGCCCGCTGACCAAGAAGCGCATGCAGACTGCAGATGAGGAGTTCCTCGACCGGACTGTCAAGTTCATCAAAAAGAATCACCAGGCCGGTAAGGCCTGGTTCGCCTGGTTCTCATCATCGCGCATGCACTTCTACACCCACCTTAAACCGGAAAGTGAAGGCAAAACCGGTCTCGGCATCTACGCCGACGGTATGGTGGAGCACGACGGCCATGTGGGTCAGCTGCTCAAGCTGTTGGACGAGCTTGGAGTCGCCGACAACACTATCGTTATTTACACCACCGACAACGGTCCGCACTACAACGAATGGCCGGACGGCGGCATCTCGCCTTTCCGTGGTGAGAAGAACACCAACTGGGAAGGCGGATACCGCGTACCGGCGTTCGTGCGCTGGCCCGCCATGATTCCGGGCGGCAAGGTCATCAACAAGGTCACCTCCCATCTCGACTGGTTCCCCACTCTGGCGGCTGCAGCAGGTGTGCCAGACATCAAGGAACAGCTGACGAAAGGCACCAGGCAAGGCGCTATCACCTTCAAGGTCCACCTCGACGGCTACAACATCTTGCCTAACCTGGCGGGAAAGTCCGGCGCGCGCGCGCAATGGCCGCGCCAAGAGTTCTTCTACTGGAACGACGGCGGCCAGCTGGTCGGGCTGCGTTACGAGCAGTGGAAATTCGTTTTCATGGAGCAACTCTCGAAGGGCTTTTCTGTCTGGCGGGATCCCTTCGTTTCGCTGCGGATGCCGAAGATCTTCAACCTGCGCTCCGACCCCTTTGAGCGCGGCGACACCGATGCGAACAACTGGGAAACCTGGATGCTTCGCCATGCCTTCCTCTTTGTTCCGGCACAGACGTACGTTGGCGAGTACATTGCGACATTCAAGGACTTCCCACTGCGCCAGAAGCCTGCGAAGTTCAACCTGGACGACGTGATGTCAACGATGAAAACGGCCACGGGGAAATGATGGTCTGAGCAGCGCACCGGAGGGCGCTCAACCGATATCACTCAAACGCAGCGCCTTTCCGGTATGACCCATTTGTCGATAGTAGTATTCGTGACTATAGCCATAAAAGTCTAATCGGATGTTTTATGATCAATCAGGGCGCAAGGAGGACAGATTGATGAAAACCATGCTTTCTTTTTCAAGCCTAACTGTATGCATAATAGCCTTGTTCCTGCTGGTTCCGATTGTCTTAGCCCAGGAAACGGAGGCCGCTGAAAACCAGGAAGCCGCTGAAGACCAAGAGGCCGCTGAAGATCAGGATGTCGCTGAAGACCAGGAGGCCGATGAGAATCAGGAGTCCTCTCAAGAGGATAAGATCGCAGCCGAAAAAGAAATTCTGGAAGCCAAAATCGCCGAACTCGAGGCTAAACCCGTCGAGTATTTCGGCTCTCCAAAAAACAAACGCACCCGCGTCGGGTTTTATAAATACCGCCTGGAGATGCTCCTGGAAGACCCGGACAAGTATTTCTCGGAACCTGAGGAATATGAAGGCAATATTAAAACGCCCGAATAAGGAGGCGCAATTTTTTAAGATGAAACAACTAATAGAGTTTTTAAAGACAACTGCCATGGGCGGCCTGTTTGTGCTGCTGCCGATACTGCTCCTTTATCTGCTGCTGGCCGAAGCCCTGGATCTGATCGTTGCTCTGGCCACTCCCATTGCCGATCTGTTTCCGAAGGCAACATTCGAGAAGGTCGAATTTCCGGTCTTTCTCGGGATGATCCTGATCCTTGGTGTTTCTTTTTTAATCGGCATAGGACTGCGATCAGATATCGGACGACGTTTGGGGCACTGGGTTGAGCGCACCGTTTTAGAACGACTGCCCGCCTACAAAGCGCTTAAAAGCCTGACCTCCGGTTTTGCCGAAGCGGGGAAAGCCGGTGCATTCAAAGCGGCCGTGCTCACTTCATCTGACGGCGACAGGGAGGTTGTCTACGTAATCGAGGATCACGGTGATAAAGACTTAACCGTGCTGGTGCCATGGGCGCCTGCGGCTTTTGCCGGTTCCGTAAAAATTGTTGATCGGAAACGGATTAAAATCCTGGAAGCCAACCTTGGCGATGTCTCCCGGGCTCTGGGCCATTGGGGTGTGGGGGTTCGCGAACTCTTAACAACCAAAGAAAAATAGAAAAATGACTCAAACCACAGCCTCAAAAACCGAGCAACCGCAAGCCGAATGGCGCCTGCACCTGGGGCTCATCATTTTAGTGGTCGGTTTTCTCAGCCCATTAGCGATACCGCTTGTCACAGCATCCGAGCTGCCGGACAAATGGAAAGCTATCATTTCGGGGGCGCTTGCCGTCGGTATTCCCGAAGTTTTCAGTGTCGTCGCCATCGCCATCATGGGCAAAGCCGGATTTAACTACATCAAAGCACGCATTTTCGGATTCCTGAAAAAACACGGACCGCCGGACCGGGTCAGTCGCACGCGCTATCACATCGGGCTGGTGATGTTTACATTACCGATTTTATTCGGCTGGCTGGGACCCTATGGCGCACATCTGATTCCGGGTTATGAGACCCACCGGTTTGTCGTCGGCCTGATCGGGGATGTGATGTTGGTTGCCAGCCTGTTTGTCCTGGGGGGTGATTTCTGGGACAAGATAAGAGCGCTGTTCATCCATCAAGCCAGGGTTCAGGTGGCGGCTGAGAAATCGAATTAAGTTTTGTTGGTTCATACAGCTACAGAGCAATTTTCCTAACCTATTTGCAAAGAGCCTATTAGGAGGAAATAAAGATGAGAATAAAGATAATACAACTATTCAGCCAGAAACTTACCAAAGAGACGGGGTTAAAGCTTTTATCTGTTTCACTGATCGTGGTCGTCCTAATGCTCTCCCTTAAGCTGGTTCAAGCATCTGACGCAGACTATCCAGCCCTGCGTAAAAGCATCGACCCGAAATTTCAGGCTGCATTTAATAAGGCCCTGGACCAAGAATTCGGTCAGGATATTTGGGATCTTGTCAAAGCCAAAAAAGTCGGCATTGTATTGGCGGATATCACCAATCCGCACAAACCCATGGTGGCCGAAGTAAATGGCGATGTTATGCTGTATGCGGCCAGCTTACCTAAAATTGCCATCGTGCTGGGCACATTTGTTCAGATGGAGCGAGGCAAGATGACCATGAATGATAAAACGCGAAGCCTGCTTAATGTTACCGTCAGAAAGTCGTCCAATAAGGCGGCAACCGAACTGCTCAATCAGGTAGGCATTGAAAACCTGGCGGAGATTCTGCAGTCTGAACGATACCGTCTCTATGACCCTGAATATGGAGGCGGTCTATGGGTCGGACGTGATTATGGCGGCGGCAAGGTCTGGAAACGCGACCCAATCAATAACCTCTCACATGGGGCGTCCGCCATGCAAGCCGCTCGCTTTTACTATATGGGAGCCACCGGACGGCTGGTGGCACCGCAGTACCAGAAAGACCTTGAAGAGGTTTTTTCCAAACCGGGCATAACCCATAAGTTCGTCAAAGGCATGAAGCAAAAAAATGCGGAAGCAGAAATCTTTCGCAAATCCGGTTCATGGAGACAGTTTCACGCCGACAGCGGGGTCATTACGCAGAAAGATAAAGAATACATTATCGTCGCGCTGGTCGAAGATCCGCAAGGCGGCGAGGGGCTTGTCGAACTGATCGTTGCAATAGACAACTTAATGGACACAATGCATTAGCAGAAACAATGAAACTGCTTTTACTGAGGAAGGTCACGAATGAAAAAACGCACTAATTGGACAGAGGCAATAGTGCTGCGGCGCTGGATATCTCCAGCCTTGCTGGCTGCAATCACGGCATTGACAGTCGCTATGGCCATGATGGCTTCGGCCGCCGAAACGGATTCAGCGCCAGAGGAAGCGATGCTGGAGAATAAGCCCTGGATCGGCGACTTCAACAAAATGGCCGAAGAGCGGGTGATCCGGGTGCTGGTGGTTTTCAGCAAAACGTTTTATTTTCTGGATCGCGGCCGGCAGCGCGGCCTCTCCTATGATTTGCTCAAAGAATTTGAAAAGTTTGTCAACAAGAAGCTCAAGACCAAAACCTTAAAAGTACATGTGGTCTTTATTCCCGTTCGGCGTGATGATTTGATCCCCGGTCTTGTAAAGGGACTGGGGGACATGGCCGTTGCCAACCTGACGATCACCCCGGAGCGTCTTAAGCAGGTCGACTTTTCAAATCCCCTGCTGACAGGTGTAAAGGAGCTGCTGGTGACGGGACCTGCGGCACCGCCCATGACCACAGTTGATGATCTGGCAGGCAAAGAAATCCATGTTCGTAAATCCAGCAGCTACTATGAGAGTTTAGCGCGGTTGAATGAAACGTTAAAAAAAGCCGGCAAATCCCAGATGGAATTGGTCCCGGCAGATGAAGCCTTTGAAGATGAAGATTTACTGGAATTGGTCAATGCCGGTCTCATTCCGATGATTGTTATGGACAGTCACAAGGCGCAATTCTGGACCCAGATTTTTAATAAGATCCAGGTGCAAGCCGATATTGCCGTAAGGACAGGGGGTGAGATAGCCTGGGCTATCCGCAAGAACAGCCCGCAGCTCAAAGCGGTGATCAATGAATTCGTCAAAGGCCATAAAAAGGGAACTTTGATCGGTAATATGCTGTTAAAGCGCTATTTAAAGAATACCAAATACGTCAAAAATTCCCTGTCCGAGGTGGAGCTTGAAAAATTCGAGGCGATGGTTCGGCTTTTCCGGAAATACGCTGACCAATATGGCTTTGACTATCTGATGATGGCCGCGCAGGCCTACCAGGAATCCGGCCTGGACCAGAACCGCAAAAGCCATGTCGGCGCTATCGGCGTCATGCAGGTGCTGCCCACAACCGCTGCCGATCGCAATGTCAATATCGCCGAGATCGAAAAACTGGAAAATAACATCCACGCCGGCACAAAATACATGCGGTTTATCGTTAATCACTATTACAAAAATGAAACTGTAGATGATCTGAATAAAATGCTTTTTGCCTTTGCCTCCTATAATGCCGGCCCGGCCAAGGTGAACAGGCTGCGCAAAAAAGCCGCTGCCATGGGTCTGAATCCCAATGTGTGGTTTGACAATGTGGAGATTGCTGCCGCCAAGGTAATTGGGCGGGAAACGGTCCAGTATGTCAGCAACATTTACAAATACTACATTGCCTATAAAATGATCACGGAACAAGAAGAAAGAAAATTGAAACTAAAGAAAGGAAACTAACAATAATGCTAACAAATAACAGGAGGTTTACCATGAAAGGAAAATTTTTGAACAGTCTATTGGCATTCGCCGTTGCGATTACATTTATCGGATTTGGTGGTTCGGCACTGGCCCAGAACAAGCCGGCCGACAACATGGAAATTGTCAAAGAAAAAATCCGTACCGACAAGAAGCTTCTCGTTGCGACGAATATGCAGCTGACGGAATCAGAAGCCAACGCCTTCTGGCCGGTCTATGAAGCCTACCAGGTCGAACTGGCCAAGCTGAGGGATCGGGAGATCAAGCTGATTGATAATTTTGCCGGCAGCTACGAGACAATGTCCGATGACGTGGCCAAGAAGCTGCTGGATGATTCCCTGTCAATCGATTTAGACCATCAGAAGCTGCGCCAATCCTATCTGGCAAAATTCCGGGGGGTTCTATCGGACACAAAAGTGGCACGCTACTACCAGCTAGAAAGCAAAATTGACGCTGTCATGGAATACGAACTGGCGCGAAGAATCCCGCTTGTTCAGTAATGTGCCGGGTCGGCCGAAATTCGGCCGGCCCTGCACCCGCTGACCCCAACGATTTAGAGAACCGTGTCCAGAGGGCCCGGCTTTGGTCCACCCCGGCTTCCGGCTTGTAGAGCCTACAGCTCGAAGAGAGGGGTTATACGGGTGATTACCTTTGCCAAAAGTGTTCAGGTTTCAGCATCCGAATTCGACCCGCTGTGTCGCTATCGCCCATGAAATGGACTTTGTTTCACCGGTGTTGGTCTTCATTGCAATCAAACCAGTGTTCAGATTTCAGGATTCGGTATTTATAGACACCTGACACCTGACACCTGACACCCGCCGATCACCTCTGACCCCCGCAATGCGGGACAGGCATGGCCTTGAGGACCAGGTTTTCGATTTTGAATAAAAGGGAGGAACTATCATGGAGACACAAAACATGTTACGCGATCTGACCGGTCGGGGTGGGATGAAAACCTTCCTATTGGTCCTGGTTTCCCTGGCCTTTGTCGGCTGCGCGCAATTTCAGCATAAACCGCCAGAGGCGTTGCCTTTCATGGAGCGGGCCCAGACGAAAACCGAAGGCCAGGTGCGGGTGACCGTGGCCGTTCCCAGCGCTGAGGAAAGCGAGCAAATATTCGGTTTTCCGCTGGCCCGTAACAACATGCAGCCGGTGTGGCTGGAAGTAGAAAATAACAGCAGCATAGCATTTTTTCTCTACCACATTGCCATGGATCCGGACATTTATTCGTCCGGCGAAGTTGCCTGGAAGTTCCAATCCAGTCTTTATTCCAAGGGTGCTCAGCAAAATATTTACAATTTGTTCCGTGACAACGAAATCGATTGGTTCTTTAAGCCCGGCAGCACGTCCTCGGGATTTGTTTATACCAACCTGAAGATGGGAACAAAGGCGGTTTTGGTGAGGCTTTTTGCTGAAAAGAATGTTAGGGAGTTTGCGTTTTTTGTAGAAGTACCCGGCCTGAAGGCGGACCACCATGAACTGGATCCTTATACACTTTATTCCGAAAAGGACTTCATTGACCTGGACGATGACGGTTTGCGTCAGGCGCTTGAGGACCTGCCCTGCTGCATGACAAACAAAGACGGAAGCGGTAAAAGTGATCCGCTGAACATTGTTGTGATCGGCCCCGAGGAAGAGATATGGGCGGCCTTTATCAACCGCGGATGGGATGAAGCCGAGATTATCTACGGTGCGTCATTGGGCCGAACCATCGCGTCATCGCTGTTCGGCAGGCGCTACCGCTATTCACCCATGAGTGCGCTTTACTTTTATGGCAGACCCCAGGACGTTGGGCTTCAGAAAGCGCGACAAACGGTTGAAGAGCGCAATCACCTGCGCCTGTGGCTCAGCCCGATGCGTTACGAGGGCATGCCGGTGTATGTCGGTCAGATCAGTCGCGATATCGGGGTCAAGCTGACCACCAAGTCGCCAACCCTGACCACTCATGAGGTCGATCCTGATGTTGATGAAGCCCGGGACTATCTTATGCAGGATTTACTGGAATCCCAGAAGGTGGCCAAATTCGGTTTTGTGGAAGGTGTGGGCAAGGCAGAAATGAAAAACCCGCGCTATAACCTGACGGATTCGCCCTACTGGACCGACGGCTGGCGGGTGGTTTTCGTATTCAGTGAGGAAGTGGTCGCTCTCGATGAAGTCGAGGTTTTTGACTGGAAGAGATTGTATCAAAAATATGAATAAGCTAAGTTGAGCCATCAGTCTATTCCACCAGGCCCCCGGGCATTTTTTCTGACAACATTTTGTCAGGAACTGAAGGTTTTCCGCCGCAGGCGGATTCGGTTTCAGGATTTTGCGACTCGCCTTTCCGGCACCCGACACCGTCACTCATATGAAACTACATCTTTATGTCGCGACATCAGAAGTGCTCCAATCGTCCACGTCGTCGTGCTCGTCCTCGAAATCGAAAGATACACAACGACCTCGAGGACGAGAACGAGGACGAGGACAAGACAAAGGGCGAGCTAAATCCGCACCCCGCAACTTTCATATGAAACTTAATGAAACCGACGGACTTATGAGTATTAGAGTTACAGGAGGTGAGTGCCATGATATCCAACCACCCATCCCATCGTATTTTGACAGTACTTTTTCTGACTTTGATTCTCTTTTTGACAGCTCAACCATTCAGTTTTGCCGCTAAAAAAGACAAGCAAAAAGGTTTTGTCATGACCGAAATCGAGCTGCAATCTGAACTGATGAGTTATGCCGATCGTTTTGCGAGTATTATCACCCAGGCCCTGGAAGATTTTGAAACTTTAAACCCCACATCCCAGGCCCGGCAGGTTATCTTAAGCGACCTGGTATATTCCATATCTTCAGTATATACCATCGCGGCCGAGCCGAATCCGCAGGTGGGTTTGCTGGACATGGTCGCCATTACAACGTTGGGGCGCATCATCTATGAAGATAACGTGCGCCGCAAGTATGGCAGGTCCACTGAGGTGTTGGCCACCGGTTTTCAGCAAATGGAAAAGGACATCTGGCGCATTGCAGCCAAAGTGCTCACCAAAGAGGAGCTGGAAGAATTGCGCCAACTGATCCTGCTGTGGCGCAAAGACAACCCGGATAAAGTTGTCTATAACTACCTGCGTTTCAGCGATTTTGCCGCCCAGCGGCGAAATTCCACTCTCGTAAAAAAGGTGCAGACTGGCGGCCTGTTTAAAACGGTTCAGGAGGTGACCCAGCAGGTCGAAGAAACCCGCATGCTCGCCGAGCGGGGCATTTTCCTGGCAACCCGCCTGCCGCTGCTGACGGGCAATTTTGCCGAGGTGTGGATGTCGCAGCTGCTGGTCAGCCCGGAGACAAACAAAATTCTGGCGGATATCCACACCGTTTCCACGGTGTCGGAACGCATGGCCACGGTCGCCGAACAACTGCCGGATCAATTGATGAAAGATATATCCAAACTGCGCTGGCAGACGGTCAACCAGGTTATGAAAGGAATCGACGAATGGAGTGAAAAAACCCTGAATGACGTGTTTGCAAGAGTTGCCATCGAACGTGGGGCCTTCATCAGTCAATTCATGGATCACCTGATCGGCGAGCAGAAGAATGTGCTCGAGGCAATAATGATTCAAGAGCAGCAGGCAACCGAGCTTGTCACCGAAATCCGCAAGGCGATCGAAGGGGGCAATTCTTTGCTGCTGACGGTCAATACGCTCAGCGAAAAATTCAAGGTCGGCGAACCTTCCGCTGAACCCAAGGATTCGAAGCCATTTGACATCAAAGATTACCAGGACACGATTGCCGAAGTCACCACGCTGGTCGAATCAACCAACCGGCTTGCCGGCACGGTTGGGTTGGAAGAACTGTTGCCGCAGCTTGTCAAGGCGATTGATCAAGTGGGAAATGAAGGTGAGGAGATCATCGACCATTCCTTCCGGCAGGGAGTTCTGTTTATTCTTATCGCCATGGCGGCGTATGTCATCGCCAGGCTGATTTATAATTATTTGAATAAAAAGCTGATTGAATCACGGGTATAGATCGCAGGTAACCGTTCAGAGGTTCAAAGTAGGGCGGGCCTCCGTGCCCGTTCTGCTCCCAGCGGGATCGGCACAGAGGCCGACCCTACTTTATTTCAATGAAGTTTCATGCGCGGTTTCAGGTGTCAGCTCGCCGAAGGCTATAACCCTGAACCGTGAACCCGCCAGAGGCTGGCAAGCCTTGAACCTGTGAATTTTACAATCGTAGAAGTAAAGACCTACGCTCGGAGGACCGGATATGCAGATTACGAAATTCCCCAAAGGGCAAAAAACGAAAAAGACAGGTTACAGATGCGCTCTTCTGATTGCGGCAGCGCTGTTTCTGATATCAGGTTGTGCGGCTCGGGGGGCCAGGCGTGTGCCAGGGGATCGATTCGATTACAACGGCGCAATTGCCCAATCAACACGAGAACAAATGCTGCTGAATATAGTTCGCAGCCGGTACCTGGAGGTGCCGGTGTTTTTAACCGTCAGTTCAGTGCTGACCCAATACGAATATGACAGCAGCATTGACCTGAGCGGAATTTTAGAATTTGGCACCGGCACCACGGATAGAGCCATCGGCAGTGCGAACCTGAGATTTTCAGAGCGCCCGACCATCACCTACCTGCCGGTCGAAGGCCAGGAATTCGCTGCGCATCTGCTTTCAGACATCCCGGCTGAAATTATCTTCGCCGCTGCTCAGGCCGGCTGGCCGGTAGACGTCTTCATGCGAATCGCTATTCAGCGACTTGGAGCGGCGGAAAACATGTCATTTGGTGAGATTCCCGCCTCCGGCGACAGTGATTCGAAAACGCAGGTTGAATCTGACTTAAAGAAACTGAAGCGTTTTGAAAGAATGATTAACTTAATTTTTATCCTCAGCGATAATGAGGTTATTGAAGTTCAGGGGGTTGAAGAAGATGACAATAGCGAGCGCCATTTGATAATCGCCGAGGAAGTCCCGCAAGATTTGCGTCCCAGGCTCAACGAGTTGAGACAGCTCATCGGGCTTGGCAATCGCAATCGGTTTCGCATAACAGACCGGGTGACCAATTTAAAAGACGATGAAATTTCAATCCAAACACGCTCCGTCATGGCGATGATGGAATTTATGGCGCGCGGGGTTGAAGTTCCGCTTGAGCACCTCGAAGATGGATGGGTAATCGACTACGGGCTGCAGACCAGTGAGGGTGAAACCGCGAAGGCCCTGATTCCCTTTACAATGCATTCAAGTAAAAGCCGGCCGGAAAAGGCGTTTGCCGCGGTGCGTTTCAGGGATTACTGGTACTATATTGATCATGCCGATATAATCAGCAAGCGGGCCTTAAGCCTCATTATCGTCCTGTTCCGACTGCAGGCCCCCACACCATCCGGCGCTGCGCCTATTTTGACTCTCCCAACGGGTTGATAAGGATGAAATTTAAAGTTAAAGACTACGTAAAAATCGGTTTAAAAGAAAAATTAATAATTTTCAGCCCGGCTGTGGTACTTGCGATCCTTGCATTTGTTTTTGCTTACTATTTTGTGGATCCGTTTCCACCGCGGCGCATCTCCATTGGTTGCGGGCCGCCGGAAGGCGCCAATTTTAAATACGCCCAGGCCTACCGGGAAATTTTAGCTAAGGAGGGCATTTCACTGGAATTGAGAAGCACGGCCGGCTCGGCGGAAAACCTTAAACTGCTGGGCGCGGCGTCAGGCGGTGTTGACGTTGCATTTGTTCAGGGCAGTATGAAATCGTTGGCTCAGAACACAGATCTGGTATCACTGGGAAGCCTGTTTTTCGAACCGTTGTGGATTTTTCACCGCACCAACCTGGCCTTGCGACGAATTCCGGATTTGAAAGGACTGCGGCTTGCGGTCGGAAAAGAAGGCGGTGGAACCAAAATTTTGACCATGCGGTTGCTCGAACTCAACGGCGTCAATTCACAAAATACTCGAATTCTTTCATACGGTTACCAGAAGGCCGCCGATATGCTTTTAAACGGTGAAGTGGATGTGGCCTTTTTTGTATCCACGCATCTTGCCTCCCACGTTATTAACCTGATCGACTCAAAATCTGTAAAACTGATGGGACTTGAACGGGCTGAAGCCTACGCACTGCTGTATCATTTCTTATACGTGTTAAAAGTGCCCGAAGGTGTGATTGATTTAGAGGCCAACATCCCTGCCCGTGATCTTACCCTGGTGGCTCCAACCACCCAGCTGGTAGCACGACCGGATCTGCATCCGGCCCTGATCAATTTACTTTTAGAGGCCGCCGAAATCGTTCATGAATTCGGTGGGGACTTTGAACGTGAAGGCGAGTTTCCGACGCCGAAATATCTGGATTTCAAATTGAGCCAGGACGCGGAGCGATTTTACAAATTCGGCCCGCCTTTCCTGCAGCGCTATCTCCCCTTTTGGATTGCCATCCTTGTCAGCCGCATGACGATTTTGCTCCTGCCGCTGGTTGCGGTGGTTTTACCTTTATTTAAGCTCATGCCGCTAGTCTATCGGTGGCGAATGCGGTCTAAAATCTATCGCTGGTATTCCAAACTGCGTGCTTTTGATCCGGAAAGACATAAGGAAGAAGGAACCGAACGTTTGAAGGAGTATCTGGTCAAGCTCGAAGGGATCGAAGCAAAAGTTTCCAACATCTCGGTGCCGCTGTCATATTCAGAAGAACTTTACCACCTGCGCATGCATATCGACTTGCTGCGAAGTAAGCTTAAGCAAATGATAGAAAACTAAATTTATTTCTTTTGGTTCTATCAATTGAAAGGATAAAAGAGTGTGAAATTAAGGATATTCATCAATTTTGTCATTGCGATATTTCTCACCACTATGCTTATTGTGACCAATGCAGGTGCGCAAGAAGCCTCTTCGGAAGAATCCACATTACCACCTCCAAAGGATGATTATTCTTTGGCAAGCGCTAACACTCTGCTCAAACCACCGAATACGGCCAGCCCACGGGCGACGCTGCAAAGCTTTATCGAAAATATGAACCTTGCCTACGGTATGTTGATGAAGGCCCATCGGACAAACTTGAAAACACCCGGATACTTTCCCTCAGAATCGGTCCGGCAGATGGCAACACAAGCAGAGGAATTCTTCGAAAGCGGCGTCGAATGCCTGAATTTAAGCCAGGTTCCGAAGAGCCTCAAGAAAAATGCCGGTTACGAGAGTGCCATCATGCTCAAGGAGGTTTTCGATCGGATCGACCTTCCGCCGTTTGAGGAGATCCCCGACGCCGAGGCCATCGAAGCTGAGGAAGAAAAGGAGAAAATAGCGGAATTGAGTCGCTGGCGAATCCCCAATACAGATATTATCATTGACCGGGTTGAAGAAGGTCCCCGCGAAGGGGAATTTCTATTTACCCCTGAAACGGTTGCCCGGGTCGAAGAGTTCTACGGTAAAGTAAAAGACTATCCCTATAAGCCCAATGCGCTCATCAGTCATGATTTTTTTGATTTTTATGTAACCAATCCCGGCCGCCTGCTGCCACCCAAATGGAGCCAATGGTTGCCGGGCTGGTCTGATGCGACGTACCTTGATCAGACCCTGTGGCAGTGGTGCGCACTGGTTGTTCTGCCCCTTGGTGTCTTGCTGGTTGTTTGGATGCTTGTCCGGTGGTGGTATCGAAGAACTGCCGAGCTTTCTTCAGGGAAAAAAACTGTTGGATGGCTTTTGGTTGTTCTGGTTACCGTGATAATGGTCAGCCTGATCAAGTATGTCCTCGACGAGCATATCAATATTACCGGATCAGTGCTCATATTTGTTGAGAATACCCTGCAACGGATTTTTATACTCTTGTTGATCGGCTTAATTTTATGGCAGTTTATGAAATCCTATATTCAAAAAAATATAGAGGAAGACGTACCGGAACAAGATAGTCAGGGGGAAGAAGGGGGTGCCGGCGGCTCCCGGAGTGAGACCTTGCTCCTTTTGCTGCGCAAAACGATCGTGGTCGTGATGTTCACCATCGTATTCCTGCTTTTTCTCTCCTCGATGGGGATAAACATCGGCCCGCTGCTGGCAGGTGCCGGTGTGATCGGCTTGGCCATTGGCTTCGGTGCCCAGACCCTGGTAAAAGATATCATCGCAGGCGTCTTTTTCCTCATTGACGATGCTTTCCGGGTCGGCGATTACATCGAAACCGGCGGCCAGAAAGGCATGGTGGAACACATCTCCCTGCGCTCGTTGCGACTGCGCAACCCCCGGGGACCGGTCCATACGATACCCTTCGGCGACATGGGCACGGTGACCAATATGAGCCGTGACTATATCATTACCAAGCTTGATTTTCGTGTTCGTTATGACACAGATGTGGACAAAGTCCGCAAAATCATCAAAAAAATTAACAGGGAAATAGAAAACGATCCGGAAATGGGGCCCAACCTCCTGGACAAAATTAAGTCCCAGGGGGTCAGAGAATTGGACGACTCGGCCATGATCATGCGCTTGAAGTTTAAGACCATTCCCGGAGAACAATTTGTTATCCGACGGGAGGTGTTCCGGATGATACAGGAGTCTTTCAGGGAATCCGGCATTGAATTTGCCCATCGCAATGTCACGGTTTACCTGCCACCGGGTGAAGAAGCCGATGAACATGATAAGAAAGTTATCGAAGCCGGTGCTGCAGCGGCAGCCGCAGCCGCTCAGGCTGATACCGATGCAAAACCTACCCCGAAAAAATAGGATAATGAGAGGTTAAATGGAACATTGATAGCCAAGATCATCTTCATATTGGTGCTCCTGAGCGGTGGGATTATCGCTGCCATGGCCCAGAATGAGCCCCATGAGGTGCCGCAACTCGCGAAAAAGGAAGTTCCCAGGGTTACCTTCAAGAACCTTTCCCCACCCTTTAAAGATTATGACTATTTTCAAAATCATCGCGAATATCCTTTTCAGGTGCAGGCAACCGCATTCAACCTGATCAATGCCTGGTGGCTGGCAGAGATTTCCACACTGGTGTATGCGGATGAAGACTTTGTCAGAACCCGATTCGGCCAGGCCGGTCTGACGGAAGTCCGCTTTTTCGATAAGCAAAGCACGCAGTGCTATGTGGCCCATAACGATCAATTGGCCATCGTTGCTTTCCGGGGCAGCGAGATCTGGAAGAAAAAAGAAAAGTTTGATCTGAACAGGGTGATGGCTGATTTGAAGGCCGATGTGGATATCCGCTTAGCGGATTGGCCCCCGGGCGGCAAAGTCCATCGCGGATTTAAGGATGCCCTGGAGGAAGTGTGGTCTGATCTTTTTCCTTATATAACGCAACTCGATGGCAAGGGGTGTAAACTATGGGTCACCGGGCACAGCCTGGGAGCCGCCCTTGCAACGCTTTGTGCCAGCCGCTATGACAATATCCAGGGCGTCTATACGTTCGGTTCTCCCAGGGTGGGCAATGACGGTTTTAAGGAAAAACTGGATGCAAACATCTACCGGGTAGTCAACAATGACGACATCGTGGCCCGGGTTCCACCACCAGGCACTTACGTTCATGTTGGTGAACTGAAGTTTATTGACAGTGACGGCAATATACAGGATCATATGATCGCAAGGGAGCGTCCCGCCAATGAACCACGCGATGGGACCTACGATCAGGAAAGCACGAACCCGCAAGATAGGAATTCTTTTGCGGGATTTGTTCCGGCAGCGTTCAGAGATCATGTGCCGTTGCTTTATGCCGTCCACCTCTGGAATAATATTATACCCTAAATGAGCGTAAACAAAATGAGATAGGTTTTTAACCTTTTGAATAAGCTGTCAATTTGCATATGTGGTTTGCAATTGATAATTTCTTTATAAGTGAGATGTAAATATCTATTTTAAATCTCATTTTGTTTACCCTCCGGGAAAGCCGATGCTGCCCCATCTTCTGCGTTGCCAATGGCTCGGGGTAGGCGACTACACCCTCGCCATCGGACGCCTTGAAGCTGGAGCAGCCTCGATTTTCGCTCAATTAGGGTTATAGAAAATCAGAACTAAGAACTGTTCCGGCGGTATGGAGCTAGCACCGAAAATTTCGGTGAAGAACCTTTCCCCAAAATATCAGGACTTCTTGTATGCTAAGGAGGCTTTTAATTCAAATGATGAAACTATTAAAATATGCAGTCGTATTGATTTTTATGTCTCTGGTGGGTTCCTGTGCCACCGCACCGAAGGAGGTGTCGGAACCTGAACCCAGTTATGCCCTGGAGCCGGGAAAACATGGACCCTTTGCCGATCTTGAGGCGACATTTGTAGCAAAGCACGGCCACATGAAATCTGGTTTTTTGCTGCTCGACAGCAGTGGTGAGTCCCTGCGTCAGCGGTTAATGTTAATTGATGAGGCACGTCATTCTTTGGATATCAAATATTTCCTCTGGTACGGGGATGACAGTGGCGAATTGGTTCTTAAACGCGCCATAGATGCAGCCGCGCGCGGTGTGCGGGTGCGCTTGATTGCCGATGATATCCTCCTGTTATCCGAGGATGAACGTATAGCCGTGATTGATGCCCATCCCAATGTTGAGGTCAGACTGTTTAATCCCTGGAGACAGCATTCGTCACGTCGGAGTGTCAAAGCTGCCCAAACTGTCGAGCGGTTTAACTTTCGAATGCACAATAAACTGATTGTGGCAGATAATCGTATTGTGATCCTGGGTGGCCGCAATCTTGGTAATGAATATTTCGGATTAAACAGCACCTTTAACTTCCTCGACATGGATGTGCTGGGTGTCGGTCCGATGGCGCGCGAGTCTTCCGAGCTTTTCGATCATTTCTGGAACAGCCCGCTGGTGGTACCGGCATCTGCTTTTGGCTATGAAAGACCTGAAAAATCACCGGATGAAATAGAGTATGCCGACCTGGAGCGATTAGAAAAATCCGAGCGGTTTCAACACATCCCGATCGAAAGGCAAAACTGGGGTGAAATCCTGCAGTCTCTCGTCCAACGCCTTTCTCCCGGCACCAGCAAAGTGGTTTACGATGCGCTGAAAGAGGATGCGATTTCACAGGATATGGCCACCATAATTCCGGCGTTTAGCAAAACCGCAAAAAATGAGCTTCTGATCGTCAACGCCTATTTGATTCCGAATGAAGATATGATGAATGCAGCTCGTGATCTTGTTCAAAAGGGAGTCAAAATCAGAATCCTGACCAATTCACTGGCCTCCCAGGATGTGCCGGCCGTCAACAGCCATTACGGGCCCTGGCGCCAGCCCATATTAGATGCAGGAATCGAGCTCTACGAACTTCGCCCGGATGCCGCAATTAAGTCCCGGGTGGATACACCGCCGGTTGTGTCCGGATTTATCGGCCTGCACATGAAAGTTTCGGTTGTCGACCGGTCGCGTGTTTACATCGGGTCTTTCAATTTAGATCAGCGTGCCAGGGATTTTAACACAGAAATGGGCGTACTCATAGACAGCCCAGAACTTGCAGAGGAGCTGGCACGATTAGCGGAAGAACTGATGCAACCGGCAAACAGCTGGCAGGTCAAACTCAATGGAGAGGGCAGGGTCATCTGGCAGTCAGGTGATGATGTCCGGACCAGACAACCGGCACAGAGCTTCTGGCAACGGGTTATGGATTTGTTTTTCAAGCTATTTCCCAGCAAATATTTCTAAAGGCGAAGGTTTTAAAACTGGTGAATGGAAAAATAGTAAAGGAGCTATTTTTATGCAGGAAAATAGAAAAAGTTTTCGTTTATCTACTGCTTTGCTGAGCATTTGGGCGTTTCTTTTTATCGGCATAGTGATTGGGATCCTGTTTGGGTGCTCGGGAAAATCGAAGCAAGCAAAGGTTTCTAATGAAAGAGTGGGTGAGAAAGGAATTATAGCTGAACTGCCGAAGATTGGTGAAGTTGTCACCACTGAGAGAGCCTTGGAACTTTGTGAGCACTACGGTTTCAGTCACCTTGTACAACGAATTGAAGGCAATCCGGATCTTTTCAAAGAATGGGAATTTGATGGATGCTCAATGACCCCTGACGCAGTCTTAAGCGACCTCATCAAGGTCCCATCTTTAATAGAAATCTGTCTCAGACATGATCTTGGATACGCCTATGGTGACCCCGGCAATAAGGAGGAGCGTTTAATCGTTGATAGAAAATTTCAAAATGACCTGTTAGGTGGTGGTGCCAGTGAGTTCGCCGCAAAGGCTATGTTTGACGCAGTCCGGGTAGGCGGTAAAGAAGAACTCTGTCTTCCTTTTTCATGGAGTTTTGCGAGAGTGGCGTCTTGCAAGCCGGGTTTTGGAATTGAAATTAAATAAATAGATATTCGACGTCCATTTCCGGTAAGACTAAGCTACTAAAAAAGACACCTATCATTTTTTAAATGCCTAAAATGCACTAAAATGCCTAAAATTAATGAATTTTATCTATTTTAGTTGGATTCACCCGTTCCGATAAGCGCTTAAGGTAAGGGAGACAGCAAAATTAACGCGATATATGAACTGATCAATGTTCAGACGCAAAACTGATAATTAGCGCCCAAACTGTGCTATTGTCGATTAGAAATTAAACCGATCGTGCTGAAAGCACAGTCCACAATTTAAGGCATTTAAGGCATTTCCCAAACGAGGCTGACCGCTTAATAGTCTAAATCTCAATTTTCATGCACACATTTGTGAGAGGAGCTGATTATTTAACCTTCTCATTAAATTTCATAGAAGATTCAGGCAGTAACGCTCAAGGAGGCCGTAATTTATGAAAACAATCTCCAGGAACGAAAAACATAATGGTCCTGAAACATTTACGATTATACTTTTTCTGCTTCTGCTCATTGCGTCGATTCTCTTCGCAACGCGTTCACCGGTAATGGCCCAATCCGCTTCGGACAATCAGAGTAGCTCAAAGGAAGGGCCGGCGGCTGAACAACCGGAGCCTAAAGTCGTTCAACCCCTGGGACCTGCCGATGAATTCAACCGGGGTGTACCCCGCAGCAGTCTGAAAGGCTACCTGAAAGCAGCGCGTGACGGAGATTTCGAGCGGGCAGCCAAGTACCTGGACCTGCGCTATCTGCCGGACAGGATAGACGCAAGCCAAAGATCCCAACTGGCGCGCCAGCTAAAGATCGCCCTTGATAAAGTCATCTGGTTCGACCTGGATTTGGTCAGCGCAGAACCCGATGGATCTTCTAACGATGGTCTGCCGACCGACCGTGACAACATCGGCCAAGTCAAAACTCCGGAAAAAGCCGTCGACATTCTGATGCAGCGGGTTCCGCGCGGTGATGGGGTATTAATCTGGAAAATTTCCAATCAAACGGTGGCTGAAATTCCGCATCTTTATGAATATTATGGTTACGGACCTTTCGAGGAATCCCTGTCAAAGATTTTTCCGGATGTACAGTTCCTCGGTTGGCAGGTATGGCAGTGGGTTTTGTGGCTCCTAAACTTAGTCCTCACATTTGTCCTGGCATTTATTATAACCTGGATTGTAAATCTGTTCGTGGGTCGTAAAGACACTGCCATGCGAAGTCAAATTAAGCGATTTGTCGCCTGGCCGGTGCGGTTTCTGCTGTGGCTGTTGCTGGAACAGGTGGGCCTGTCTTTTATCGGCTTATCCATGACCGTCCGTACCATTTTTCGATTTGATCCGGTGCTGCCCTTCGTACTGACATGGACGGCTGTCCGGCTGGTCGATCTTCTCGTTTTCTGGTGGGGAGAGCGGCTGAGACGCAACGGGCGGGAAGATGCCATCGTCCTGCTGCGACCGGCCCGCACAGCGATCCGGGTAACAATAATAATCGCCGCCCTGCTTTTCTGGTTGGACAATATGGGCCTTAAGGTCAGCACCCTTCTGGCAGGTCTTGGCGTGGGGGGTCTGGCCGTCGCTCTGGCCGCCCAGGACACCTTAAAGAACCTGCTGGGCAGCGTCATGATTCTGCTGGATAAACCCTATAGGGTTGGCCAGCGGATCGTGGCCAAAGGGCATGACGGAATAGTGGAAGAAATCGGTCTGCGATCGACTCGGATCAGGCTGCTGACGGGGCACCAGACCACGATTCCCAATGATGAAATGGCTAATACCGATATTGAAAACATTGGCCAGCGTCCCCACATCAGAAGGTTGGCCAACATTGGCATTACCTATGACACACCACCGGAAAAAATTGAAAAAGCGGTGGATATTATCTTAGAGATTCTGGATAATCATGAAGGTATGGATCCGCAATTACCGCCCCGGGCCTATTTCAATGAATATGATCCGTATTCACTGAATATTCTGGTCCTTTACTGGTACCACCCGGCGGACTACTGGGGCTACATGAAATTCAGTCAGTGGGTGAATCTGGAAATAGCACGGGAATTTCAGAAAGAAGACATCAAGTTCGCTTTTCCGACCACGACCACCTATCTGAGCCAGGAGGATGGCCAGCCGCTGAACGTTGATATTGGCGGAAACCAGTCTTTTGATCGAGGAAAAGCCCCATCAGGAAATAAACTTTGAAGTTATTTAAAAAAAATCAAGGCCAGCCGGAGGATAAAATCAGGTTCAGACGCGAGTCTTTGCAACTGCGAAGACTGGCCAGGATGATCGATGTTGTTTATGCTATTTTAATCTGGCGTTTCTTCACGCTGCTCCCGCAACCAACTGCTGAGCAATTGAACTGGGAGCATATCGGCTCTTTTCTGAGCGCTAACATTGGCGGCTTTCTATCGATAGTCATTGGTATCGTCGTCGCGATTATCTATTGGATACAGAACAATGTTCTGTTCGGCAATCTGCAATCCACCGACAATCGCCATACGATCCTGTCTATCCTGCAACTCTTCTTCCTGCTGATATTTCTCTTGTCCCTGCGCCTTGGCATTGAATTAGGCGCATCCAACGGCACCCGGGCGTTGGAAAGCATGGCGGCTGCGCTGGTCGGCATCTCAGGGGGCTGGGGTTGGGCGTACGCCATAAAAAATCATCGTTTGCTATTACCGGAAGTTACCGAACAGTATGCCTTTCAATTGAGGGATCGCATTCTGGCAGAGCCGATCACCGCCTGCATTACCGTTCCCTTTGCCTTTGTCGGGCCGATCTCCTGGGAAATTTCCTGGCTGAGTTATCCGCTGGTGGTTTGGGTGGTGAGACGCCGCAGGCGGGCGAAAAGGGTGTAGATCATATACCGACGACACTGTCTGTGTGATATCCCGAATGACAAGCAGATGCACTATCCATGACTTTGAAAATGTTATGGAAATATGAAAATTATTGGCTTTTCGAAAAAGCTCACAACAAATAAGTCAACTCATCCTTTTCTTGAGCAACTTTGCATCTAACAGATCCTTTTCTCTTCCTGTTGCCATTTTGTTTTTTATCAATTTATCAATAGAGAGGACGGGAATTTTTAGATCATCAATGTCGACGAAAATTTTATCTGAATCCGCTTCGTCAAATTCAACAGCGTCGATTTTTGTTATTATGTCAATCCTTCGCGGAACGACACCTATTTGAAAAATGAGTCCGGGTTGACTAAATTCGTCCTCTCGAATTTCATTGATTGGTGCGCCAAACCGGGCTAAAACCTTATAAACTTTTTTTGAATTTTTCTCATTGGGCTTTATCCAAACATCCATATCACCTGTAGCCCTTGGAAATCCATGGGCCGCCAGAGCATAGGCGCCTACTATAATGAATTCAACTTTTTGGTCTAATAAGCTTTGCAACATCTCTTTGTAATCTTCGTTCAACATTTGATCCCCGCACAAACACATATACATCTTTTGTTATATCCCACACCATTGAAAATAGATCTTCGCTGGCGGCTTCGATATAGCCGTCATCAAACTCTTCATTACTATGCAGGCGATTAATGATTGATCGATCCATTTGCATGTTTTAATCCTTTTCAGCAGAAGATGTTTTCAAGACCATAAGGGCATTATCATCAAAAAATCCAATGCAGTCAATAGGTTTTGAGATTACTACTCCTGATCTTCTTCTGTGTAATCCAATACTTCACGGCAATTTCTGATACTGCCTTGGATGGCGTTCTGCTCCTCTGTTACCTCAGCTTCCAGTCCGGTATTCGTTTTTCGAAAAAAGCCTTCACCCCTTCCTTGGCATCTTCGGTAGTGCAAAGCCGCGCAAAGGCCTCATTCATGTATTCGAATGCCTTCAGGTAATCCAGATCCGCCGCCGCATAAAAGGCCTTTTTGCTGATTTGTACCGCGATCGGACTCTTACGGGCCAGAGTTACAGCCCAGTCACGGGCCTCTTTTGCCAGATCGCCATTCGGCACCACCCGGTTGATAAGCCCCATTTCCAGGGCAACCGGGGCCTTTATCAAATCTCCGTAAAGCAGCAATTCAAGGGCACGTTTTCGGCCCACCGAGCGGGTGACCGGAACCACCGGGCCAATGCAGTTAAGCCCCACATTGATGGCTGTTAAACCAAAGCGTGTGTTTTCAGCGGCAATCGCCAGATCGGAGGCAGCAACCAGACCGGCTCCGTTGGCCGCGGCCACGCCGTGTACCTGGGCGATGACGGGTTTGCTCATGTGACTGATAGTCACCAGCGGTTTTTCCATGTGTTCAATCCAGGCCTTGTATTCCATGGCGGTTTTGCCTTCAAGCTCATTGACGTCGATACCGGCGCAAAACGCCTTGCCCGCCCCTTTGACGATGATAACCCGCACCTTTGTGTCAGCGTCTAGCTCATCGAGGGCCTGGACGAGTTCGCCGGCCAGAGGGGTGTTGAAGGTATTGAGTTGGTCCGGGCGATTAAGGGTAATTTCAGCCACAAAGTCATCACCAATTTCAGTTAAAAGGTTTTCATAGCTCATGATTGCTCCTGTTTGATTAAGTATTTGGCTGTACGGCTCTTATACTCTTGCCCAATTGTTATTTATTATTATTTAAAATTCTCATTAATTTTCATGCAAGATTCAGGTATTATTACTCACCAAGAGCTTCCAGGTCGGCAAGATCCTTTTTTCTTGCTACTGCCTTCTTGTTAATTATCAATTGTTCGCGTCCGATATAGTGAACTTGAATATCGCCGTATTTTCCCGAAGCCCGGTCGGAAAAAGCTTCATCCCAGGAGACACCCGCTATGGAAGTAATGATGTCAACTCTGACAGGAGGGACTCCCAGCTGTATGACCTGTCCCGGTCTTTCAAAATCCTCAGCGGATAGGCCAACGGACCCGAAACCAAACTCCGCAAGGGCCGATATGATGCGGGCTGCATTTACATCATGCGGTTTAACATAAATGTCAATATCACCGGTATAGCGCGGAGCTCCATGAAAAGCGAGAGCATAGCCTCCGACAATTATATATTCAACCTTGTGTGCGTTGAATAACCCGAGCAGATCTTTGAAGTCTGGCTGTATTTCCATGATACTGTCTTCTTAGTATCTCCACTGCTGAAATGCGCTCCTCAGAAGATTTACTTAGCCAATAGGCCAAATCTTCCCTGATCGATGACAAATCTTCAATTCTATATTTTTTTACTACTTTTTTAATCATATTTTGTTCTCAGTATTTTTTTAACTTTCAATGCATTATCGTTTAAAAATACAATACCGTCAATAGGTTTTGAGACCTTAACTTAAGGTAACTTAGTAACATAGGGGACGCCCTTTAGTTTTTTAGTTTCAACTGGCTGGATCAACTAAACTGAAAATCTAAAGGGCGTCCCCTTAATTCGATAAAACATCTCTCTTTAATTTAAATCCTGTTCTTCTCTCCGGACTCCAAGCACATCACGGCAATATCGGATGCTGCGTTTGATGGTGTCTTTTTCCATTTGAAGGGCTTCTTGCATGTTGTCGAGCGGGATTTCCATTTCCGTTTCAATGTTGATGCGGCGCATGGCGGAGCGGTTCTTGATGATGTCGTAGGCGCGTATCATATCAATGTCGCCTTCGCCGACGGCTGCTCCCGTGAGCTTGAATCCGTAGCGCTGAAACTCTATCCGGTCGTCCCTGAAGTGGTTCGTAAAGGCCCGCGGCGCCAGGTTTTCGATGGCCTGCATGGGATCCTCCATGACCATCAGGGCATTGACGGTATCGATACAGGCCCCGACCGCCGGATGATCAACGCGATCCAGCAGCCAGAGGATTTCTTCGGAAAAGCTGTCGCAATGGTTCTCCACAGCGATATTGATCCCGGCATCTTGTGCGGCCGGGGCCGAAGCCTTCAACCGATTGGCAAAGGATTTCATCTGATCCATGACATCGGGATGAAACCGGCTGGCGGACACCGGTCGCGGCCGGTTTAAATCCATGCTGACCTTGACAATGTCCGCGCCCAGGGCGGTGGCCGTTGCAATCGCTTCATCGAGATCATGCTGGATTCCGATGCCCATACCGCCCATGTCCATGGAGAAATTGTACTCCAGATAAAGGCCTTGTTCTCTGGCCGCAGTATTTACCTCTTTGAGGTAAGCCGGGTCGAGGTTTTCCAGGACACCGTCATCCAGATGCAGTCCGTCGAGACCCATGCTGACGACTTCGTCAAAGAGTTCGAAGGTCGTCAACTGCCGGGGCCAGGGCAGCTTAAAGTCGGCCCAGGCCTGGCCGATGCCGTGAAGATATAAACTGTATGTGTGTATACCAAGAAGCATTGGGTCACCCGTGTTAGCTCCTTAAATTAAGTTAGTTCCATCACCGGCGGGATTTCTCTAATCCAAAGCTATGGAATACTGGAATGATGGAATGTTGGAATGCTGGGTTTGAGTGGAATGAAATCTATTCTTATTTAGATGGTTTTGACTAAAAATAAAAACCTAGACATCATCCGCTTTTCACGCCCAATATTCCATCTTTCCACCATTCCATTATTCCAATATTTACCTAATGGCAAACACCGCTCCTAAAAGGTAAAATGAACGCTTCGTTCTCCAGGCTATGATTCCGGATCTCCAACCAATTCTTTTTCGCCTTTCTTTTTAATTTCGCTCAAAGCGGCCAGGATTTTGTCTGAAAGTGGCGGTGTCTGATGATTTTTAATAATGTCTTCAAGTTTTTCCTGAATTCGGGCTGCCATATCCTTAGCCCCCTCGTTTTGCCATTCATCATAGGCCGAGCGTACCATCAGGTCGGGCATCCAGAGCTCACTTTTAAAATGATCATAGGTGTGATCCTGGTCCAGATAATGTCCTCCCGGTCCGACATTTTCGATCACCTCCCGGGCCAGGCTCTCACGGTTGACCTCAATTCCTCGAATAAAACGTTTGGCCATACCAATACTTTCGTTTCCCAGCACCAGTTGGGCAGTGGAGCAGGCCATACCGTTGTCTATATAGCCGACGTCATGGATTAAATTGAGGCCGGCCAGCCCCTGGGCCAGGATGGAAAACGT
>JBATKU010000461.1:0-7128 GCA_049669725.1 Desulfobacterales bacterium | reverse complement strand
TTTAATCAATAACCTCTTCTTTTTATGTGCAACCAGTATTATAGCCGTAAGCATAAACTTTGTTAAACACCAGCTCATCAAAAAAGAATTCTATTTAATGTGTGAGTTGAAAATAGCCAGAGATTCGATTTGGAGTGAAATGGAACTGGCTAAACGAATTCAAACGGCCCTGTTACCCGAAAATCAAAATATTGAAGGTTACGAAATTGCCGCCACCATGCTCCCGGCGTCTGAAGTTGGCGGCGACTATTATGATATTATTGAAACCCCTCAAAATGATAAATGGGTAACCATCGGCGATGTATCCGGCCATGGGGTCGACTCCGGCTTGATTATGATGATGGCGCAGACCAGTATTCTTTCTAAGGTCAACAACAATGGCCGATGTACTCCTTCCGAACTGCTCAGTTCCATAAATAAAATTATCAGGGAAAATATTTCAAGGTTGGGCTCTGATCACTATATGACGATGATGGCTCTGAGGCTCAGCCAAACTGAGATAACGGTAGCCGGCAAACACCAGGATCTTATTATTTATCGTGCCGCGCTGAATCGGACAGAGTCCGTCACCATACCCGGAACCTGGTTGGGAATTACTGATGATATTAAAGATAACCTCAAGGATTGTAACATTAAAATTAACCCGGGCGACATTGTATTGTTGTTTACCGACGGGATCACGGAGGCCGAAAATAAAGAAGGGGAAATGTTCAGTCAACTAAAATTGGAATTGGCCCTGAATAAATACGCGGATCTGCCCGTTAGAAAATTGCGCGACAAACTTATCGAAGAAGTGATGCAACACCAGAAAGAGCAATTGGATGATATGACGTTGGTCGTCATCAAAAAATAAAATTATCGAAGAAGTAAGGTTGTTTGATATGGACGAAACTGAGGTGCGGCTAAATGATTAATACCCGCTTGTCCTGGGGGGATATTGAACTGAATCTTCTGACACTCTCTTTTCCCCCAAAAGTCGAAAATATTTATAAAGAAGAGCACTTTAAGAAATCCTTGCGCCATGTAAGATTCGCACTGGTTTTGTCGATTATTTTTTTTGGCGCCTTTGGCATTTTAGATGCATGGATCGTTCCGGAAGCAAAATATCGCCTTTGGTTTATCCGGTACGCCGTTTATTGCCCATTTGCGCTGGCCATATTTTTATATTCTTATACCAAAAGCTTTAAAAATAATATCCAGATCTGTATCGCTGCTGTTGTGGCGCTGGCGGGATTCGGCATTATCGCCATGATTATGGTGGCACCTCATTCGGGCAATAGCTCATATTATGCCGGCTTAATCCTTGTTTTTATATTCGGCTACACCTTTTTTAAGCTAGATTTTATCTATGCTGCATCAACTGGAATTATGATCGTGATTGCCTATGAAATTGCCGCTATTTGGTTTACCCATACACCCATCGCCATACTGATCAATAATAACTTTTTCTTTTTAACCGGCAATTTATTCGGAATGTTCGCATGTTATTCCATTGAGCTTTACTCAAGAAAAGAGTTTATGCAGGCACGATTATTGGAAGCTGAAAAAAAGAAAGTTCATAAAGCAAATCAGGAACTGGAATACAAAGTAGAACAACGAACGGGTCAATTATTAAAGGCCAATAAAGTGCTCAAACAAGAAATTGGTGAACGCAACCGTGCTGAGGAGAACGTTCGCGAAAGTGAGGAAAAATATCGCAGTATTCTGGAAAGCATGGAGGAGGGATACTACGAATTAGACATTTCCGGCAATTTAAAATTCTTCAATGATGCTTTTTTAAAAATTACAGGATACAGCCGTGAAGATTTAATGGGAGTCAACTATCGCAAATTTACCGATCCGCGCAATGCCAACAACGTTTTTCGTGCCTTTAATAATGTATATGTTTCCCATAAACCATCCAAAGAGTTTAAGTGGCAGATTATCAGAAAAGACAGTGAAAAAAGATACCTGGAAGCCTCGGTCTCATTGATTAAGGGCCCTGAAGGGCTGCCGAATGGTTTTCAGGGCATCATACGAGATGTAACCGATCGCAACCTCGCCGAAGAATCTCTGAAAAAAGCCTACAAGGAACTCAAACACACCCAGTCGCAGCTCGTTCAATCGGGCAAACTGGCCTCCATCGGCGAATTAGCAGCTGGTGTGGCACATGAACTGAACCAGCCTCTAATGGTTATCCGGGGCAACGCCCAGCTTATTCAGCGCAACCTATCAAAAGGTAAATTAGAGCTTGAAGATATGCATAAGCAAATGGATCCCATAGAGCGCAATACAAAACGGATGATGAATATTATCAACCATCTGAGGGCCTTTTCACGCCAGTCAAAAGCCGAATATTATGCCTTAGACGTCAATAACGTCATTGAAGAATCCTTTTTGATGGTGGGCGAACAGTTGCGGCTGAGAAACATCGAGGTTAAGAAATCACTGGATCCCGAATTGCCCAAAATTAAAGGCGACACCAACCAGCTGGAACAGGTTTTTCTTAATTTGATTACAAATGCGCGGGATGCCATTACCGAAAAAAGAGAAAATGAAAAGCCGCTGAACGGCAACACCGAATCAATTGAGATTATATCCAGACCATCCGATACGGATGATAGTCTGGTGGAAATATTATTTAACGATACCGGCAGGGGTATCCAGGAGAAAGATCAGACCAACATCTTTGATCCTTTCTACACCACCAAGGAAGTCGGCAAAGGAACGGGTCTGGGGCTTTCCATTAGTTATGGAATTATCAGGGACCATAACGGTCAGATTGAAGTTGCTGAAACCGGACCGGAGGGGACAATGTTTAAAGTTAAACTCCCAATTGCGGATTTAAATTCAAGCAGTGACGCGGTTGAGCAAGAAAAAGAAAGAAAAATTGCATGATTACCAGCAAATTTGGAGATCGGGATGAAAGAGACCATATTGATTGTTGAGGATGAAGAAGATATTCTTGCTTTGCTTTCGAGCTTGCTGGAAAGTGAAGGGTACCACATCATAACCGCTTCTAACGGACGGGAAGGGATCGCGATGTTCCAGGAACACAACCCGGATCTCGTCCTTACCGATGTCAGGATGCCCGTTATGGATGGCATTGAAGTCCTCAGGGAGATTAAAGCTAAGGAGTCAGATACTGAGGTTATTATCCTGACAGGGCACAGCGATGAGGCAACGGCAATAGACTGCTTGAGACTCGGAGCCTATGATTATTTTTGTAAGCCACTGGAGGATATAGATGTTCTGTTTACGGCGGTGGAGCGGGTTCTTGAGAAAAGAAGCCTTGAGTTAAAAAACCGTTCGTTAGTCAAACAGTTAGAGGAGTTGTCAATCAGAGATTCTTTGACCGGACTTTACAACTATCGACACCTCCAAGCCTGCCTTGATGATGAGATCAATCGGTCCCGAAGATACGACCACTCATTTTTTATTCTTATGATCGATGCCGATCACTTTAAAGATGTTAATGACACCTGCGGTCATCTGTTTGGCGACTATGTCCTTAAAAAATTAGGTGATCTTATTGCCGGCGAGCTGCGGTCGACGGATCGGCTCTTTCGCTATGGCGGGGAAGAGTTTTTAGCGATTATGAATGAAATATCTAAATCCGAAGTGGTCAAGGTAGTTAACAGGCAAATGGCAGCCATAAGGAACCATACCTTCAAATACGAAGATCAAAAAGCAAAGGTCACCGTCAGTATGGGCGGCGCCTTTTTCCCGGAAGATGCTCAGAATAAAGTGAGTCTGGTTAGGGAGGCCGATCAGGCGCTTTACCGGGCCAAGGAAGCCGGCAGAGACCGATTTGAATGCTGTTTTGAATTGCCGGTAGAAGTTTCGGAGCAAAGTCTGAAGCAATTAAAAAATACGGCTGTTCATGATTTGTCCAAGGCCGCAAGTTCCAATTGATACGGATTAGCCTCTCAAACAGAAAAGGCCCCGGAACTTTCGGTTGAACCTAAAAAAGGAAAGCACTAATGAGTAACACAATTTCACGCAGAACCCATACACGGTATAAGGTCAAAGACGGCGCTTTTGCAGTACTTTATCAGAATTCATCCAAACTGGGACAAATTATTGACATCAGTATGGCCGGTTTCTCATTTCGTTACAGTGACAGCCAATACATAGATAATGACAGAGATGGCAAGGCGGTTTTTTATCATGATCACCGGGGGAGTCTTGAAAACTTAGCCGCTTTTGATATTTTTTTAGTCGACAGCGGGATATATATCGATCGCATACCATGTAAAATAATTTCCAATTTTGAAATAGACGAGCAGGAGTCTTCCAACTCGATTTCCATGAAACGATGCTGTATCCAGTTTGATGAACTTGTTCCCGAGCAAATATCTGATTTGGCCTATTTTATTGAAAACTGTACCGTCGAGGCTGACTGAGTTACCCTCGCTGACGATGTCATGCCCTTAAAAACCTTTGTCGTATAGGACGGACGAATTGATATAGAACCAAGTTCAGACTAATTTTCCGCCTTTGATCATCACGGCTGGTGGTACTCAGCCGGATTTGTTGGTTTGATCCATCTGCCTTTTATCCTTTCCTCTCCTTCTCCAGCTTTCGAATGGGCTGGATTCCGTTGGTCAATATTTAGAGCGAACATTAAAGATTATGTTTAAATGGTCGATAATAACTTTGACCGTATCGATCTTTGGCGTCCAGGGTCTATAATGGTTGTCAAACATACGTCCCAAAAATGACCAATCGAAGCCTATAGTATTCTAAATCTACGATGAATGAAAAAATCCTCATAATTGATGATGACGTTGAAATTCTGAATATGCTCGATACCATATTATCGGCAGAAGAATATGATATCACCAGAGCTGAACGCGGCCATGAAGCCGTCAAACGGTTCAAATCAGAACCTTTTGATCTCGTCATCACCGACATGAGTATGCCCGGCATGGGAGGATTGGAGGTATTACAAAAAGTTAAACATTTGGATGTGGACATTGAAGTTATCATTCTGACCGGCAATGCCACATTTGAAAATGCAGTACAGGCCATGAAGGAGGATGGCGCGTATAATTATCTGACGAAACCATTGGATAATATTGAAGATCTCTTAATTTCAGTCCAGCGCGCCATCGAGAAACGCAAATTAAGGTTGGAAAACCGAACCCTGATTGATGAATTACAAAACGAGGTGGAAGAGCGCAAAAAAGTGGAGCAGCAGCTGTTGCAGAGCAAGTCGAGCCTGCAGTCTGTTTTTGATGGCATTTCAGAACCTTTGATTATGGTGGACCACCGAATGACCATCAAAATTTTGAACAAGGCGGCTAAAGATTATTCCGGGTTTTCACGGTACCAGGATATAATGGGTCGACCCTGCTATAAAATTTTTGCCGGGCTATCATCGCCATGCCAGGATTGCCGATTACATCTGGCGATATCAAGCCGAAATCCCGTCACTTTTGAACGAAACGGCTTAAAAGATCCTTTGCGATTCGAAGCTGTTGTTATTTACCCTATGCAAACGGAAGTGGAAGGCGAAGGAAGCGCCATTATCCGCATAGGCGACATCACGGAACAAAGAAAAATAGAAGAACAATTAGTACGTGCTGACCGCCTGTCTTCCCTGGGACAACTTTCCGGTGGAATCGCCCATGAAATTCGAAATCCGTTGGCCAGTATCAACTTGTTTACTGACATTTTATGCGATCAGGATAAATATGACCGTCCCGATCAGGAATTGGAGCTTTTTGATGAAATTAAAGAAAACATAATTAGAATCGAGCAGATCATTAAACGCGTGCTGGATTTTGCCAAGCCGCCGGTAACGACTTCAGATGAAATTGATTTGAATGACTTGACCCGGGAAAATGTTAAGTTTTGGTCATCCAAGCTCAAAAAAACAAAAATTAATCTGAATCTAGATTTAAATAGCGGGTTGCCTCCGGTCCAAGGGGATGTCATCGGTCTTCAGCAAGTCATTAACAACGTGGTTTTAAATGCAATCGAAGCCATGGCCGAGGGGGGCAACATCGACATAAGGACAGCGCTGGGCATATCGTCGGTGGCCGCAGATAACCACGCAGTAATTTTAAGCGTCAGTGATACCGGTCCCGGCATCCAGACGGATCACCAGGAAGACATATTTAACCCTTTTTTCACCACCAAAGCCACCGGCACCGGTCTGGGATTGAGCATATCCCACCAAATCATAAAACGCCAAGGCGGCGAAATTTCCTTTAAAACCCATCCGCAAATGGGAACAACGTTTACCATAGAGCTGCCGGTAGCAGATTTTAAGAATAAATTTCCCCCAACGCCTTTCCTTGGGAGCAGCGGCGGGGAGGCCTAAATTATGGATTCTAAAATTCTGATCGTCGATGATGATAAGAGCATCCGCAAAGGTCTTTCTTTAGCTCTTGACAATAAATACAACACGATAACAGCCGAGGATGGTTTTGAAGCCTTAAGGCTTTTCGAGAATGAAAGGCCCGACATCGTGCTGCTTGATGTCGGGCTGCCGGAAATAGACGGCGCCGAGGTGCTCAAAAGGTTGAAGCAAAACCATTCGGATGCCTCTGTGATTATGGTCACAGCCGCCGAAGACATCAAAACCATTGTGCAGGCGATAAAGCTGGGCGCATATGATTATCTGGTAAAACCGATTGATTCGCAGGAACTTTTGCTAACCATAGAACATGCGCTTGAGAACAGGGGTTTAAAGAACCAGATCCGATCAATCCAGCAGTCCCGGGTTGATAGATATAATTTTGATCTCATTGGTGATAATCCCCTGGTAAAAGATATTGTTCAAATTGCGAAAAAAGCTTCAAACAGCCTCGATACGCCAGTATTGATCACCGGTGAAAGCGGTGTCGGTAAGGGGGTTCTGGCAAAAGCGACCCATTATAACAGCCATGAAATACCAGGGCCTTTTGTTACGGTAAACTGCGGCGCTATTGCCAAAGATCTGGTGGAAAGCGAACTTTTTGGTTATGAGCGGGGCGCTTTCACCGGAGCCAGGGCCGATGGCCGAAAGGGGCGTTTTGAAGAAGCCGGCAGCGGGACTCTATTTTTAGATGAAATCGGAGCAATGCCTCCCTCTGCCCAGGTAAAATTACTTGCAGTTTTAGAAGATCGAGCCTTTTACAGAATTGGCGGCAACAGACC
>JBATKU010000460.1:0-16437 GCA_049669725.1 Desulfobacterales bacterium | reverse complement strand
CCCACCACCCATATGATCCTGAGTTAAAAAAAATTGATTCTGTTTCAATTATAACGTTACAGAAACCATAATTTATGCTATTGATTATGGTCACTCGCGGACCATCAGCAATTTTTTTTGCCCCCGGTTATATTAAAATTAACATATACCACTATGTGGCTTAAAGGATCACCCTGTCCATGCAAGATTTCGAGACGCTATTAAAGGGATCGGCGGAAGCCCACGGACACCTCTGCCCGGGTCAGGCGGTGGGGGTGCGCATGGCCATGCTGGGATGCCGACTCATCGGTCTGGATGAGCCCACCAGCCGCGATCAGATAAAAAAATTGATTGTCTACGTGGAGATGGATCGCTGCACCTCAGATGCGGTTGCCTACACCACCGGTGTCAAGCTGGGACGCCGCTCCCTGAAATTCATGGACTACGGCATCATGGCGACTACCTTTGTCAATCTTGAAACGGGCAAGGCCTTTAGAATAATCTCAACCGAAGAAGCCCGCGATCTTGCTGAAGCCTATGCGCCGGAAATCGCTGATAAACACGCCCGCCAGTTGGAGGCCTACAAACGAATGCCCGACAGCGTGCTGTTCCGGGTCCAGCAGGTGGCGGTAACCCTACCCGAGGAGGACCTGCCGGGTCCGACCCGCTTTAAGGCGACCTGTTCTCGCTGCGGCCAGGTGGTGCGCGACCGTCGCGAAGTGATCAAGGATGGGCGTTCGTTTTGTAAACCCTGTGCCGATGATGTTTATTTTAATGATGCCCGTGAGATTACCTGGCCGGATATGAACTGGGTGCCAAAAAACAATGAACATCGAACGTCCAACTCAGGCGGATTGAATGGAAAAAAATGAAGAGACAGAAATTGTGAGATAAGAATTGGCATCGGATTTGCGAAAACAAATTAAATTACGGAGCCAAGCGACATCATTATTCGATGTTCGACGTTGAGCGTTCGATGTTGGACGTTCATCTTTTAAAATATTTTCGTTACGGTGTTAATGAAACACACGATATTTTGTAGGGAACTCAACAATGCTGAAGAAAATCAAACTAAAGGATGCAGTGGGCACCGAGTTGGCCCATGACATTACCGAGATACGGCCCGGTGAATTCAAGGGTCCCGCCTTTCACAAAGGCCACACCGTCTGCAATGAGGACTTGTGCCATCTGCAGAAACTTGGCAAGAATAATCTCTACCTGATCGATCTGGACGAAACCGAAATCCACGAAAACCAGGCAGCCGCTATTCTGGCAGACGCTCTGGCCGGGGAGGGTATTGCCTGGAAGGACGAGCCCCATGAAGGCAAAATAAACCTGCTGGCCGAAACCGACGGGCTGTTTAAAGTCGACACAACCGCATTGGCGGCCTTTAACATGGTGGATGAGGTCATGTGCGCTACCCTGCACAACCACACCCTGGTCAAAAAGGGTGAAAAGGTGGCGGCCACCCGGGCCATCCCGCTGGTCATGAAACGGGTTTCCATCGAACGGGCTGCGGCCATCGCCCGGCAAAACGGTGCGGTGCTGGCGGTTAAACCCCTGCGACAGGCTAAAGTCGGCCTGGTGATCACTGGCAACGAAGTCTTCCATGGTTTGATCGAAGATCGCTTCGCGCCGGTTCTGACTAGAAAAGTGACCGCATTAGGCTCTAAAGTGGATGGGATTGCGTTTGCCCCCGACGATGAAGAACTGATCAGCAAAGCCATTGGCAATCATCTGGATAGAGGGTGTGATTTAATTATGCTCAGCGGCGGGATGAGTGTCGATCCGGATGATGTCACGCGCAAGGGAATTCAGATGGCCGGTGCCACTGAAATGAACTACGGCTCGGCGGTTCTTCCGGGGGCCATGTTCCTGGCGGCCTACATCGGCGGCATACCGCTGCTGGGAGTGCCGGCCTGCGGTCTGTATCATCGCATCACGGTCCTGGATCTGGTCCTGCCCCGTATTTTGGCGGGCGAGACCATCGGCAAGGCTGATCTGGCCTTTCTGGGACACGGGGGGCTTTGTCAGGATTGTGAGGAATGCACCTACCCCCACTGTCCCTTCGGCAAATGAAAGTGGCTTCAAAGCCTCATCTCGAATTCGAATGACTGCGTTGCCGGCCGATTTAAAATGCTCACGTACTAACGTGTACGCTCCGCTTTTAAACCGACCGGCGCCTTGTCCTCGAACTCGATCTAAGGCTTTGAAGCCACTTTCGTTGCCTAAAATTTTGGGCAGCGTTTGCCGCTTCTAATTAATGTTTTTCTTGCAAGAAGTGAGGTGAGATTGGTTGGTTTCACAACTTCGATCTGGGAATTTGAAAACGTTTTTAGCACAATTTAAAGAGGATTCCTTGAATGGCCAAGCTACGATTAAAATCGAGTCAGTGGATTGTGGATGAGCATGATAATCCCATTATCGGTTTGGGGCGTATGGAGATCCTGGATAATATCGAAAAAACCGGATCCATTAACCAGACTGCCAAAAGGATGAAAATGTCTTACAAGGCCATCTGGAGCAAAATCAAAGCAACTGAAAAACACCTGGACACCGTCATCGTGCATACCGACCGCAAGGAAGGCTCCCGGCTTTCAAGTGCAGGCAAGGAACTTCTGGAAAAATACCGCCGTTTAAAAAAAGAATGCTTATCGGCCGATGATAAATTGTTTCACCGAATTTTTGAATAACGAAAGCCCGACAACCGATAGGGAAAAAATATTGAAAAGATTCGCCGAGACGTCCAGGTGGTTTTATTTAGCCATACTGGCTTGCAGCTTATTCGGTTGCGCTGAATGGAACTATAGAGAGCTGGGACCCGAAGCGGAATTCACAAGCACCCATTTAAGGCAAAACTTTAATGATTACAACGTATATTATCGGCCCGATGCCGGCATATTGTATAAAATAAAGAATGATAAAAAAATCAAATTGCCTGGCAAATGGGTTGAGGTAGCCCGAGAGGAGATGGTAACCGACAACACGCTTTTCTATCTAACAGGCGTCAGGGAAATCCTGGGCCAAAATGATGAGCTGTATGGATATATCGTGTACTCCTACAGAGATAGTGCCTTTATCAAAATTATTGATGCAACTACGGTGGAGGTAATTTACAATCATCAGGTTCAGGAAGGACGGTAATTCCGTTCTAAAACCTGAATGCATGTTGATAATTTTGGCACATTGTGGTAGTGCTGCACTAGAATTTAAGGCAAAGTTGGGTGTTAAAACCAACTTAACTATTCTTGGAAATTACACTCAAATTTAACCCTGCCATGGAAAGAAGGTATGCCTGTCTCCATTAACAATCGCCTGATTTTTTTGGTCCTTACATTTGCTGCCTCGATTTTATTTGTCGGCTGCTCAAGCGATCAAGATCCCACGTTTGTTGATTTTTCCAAGAAAATGGTCGTAGATCAATCCCCTGATGAACTCCTGGACGGTTCGGTAATCCGCGTCGCGGTGGCCGCCATGATTTCGGCCAAGGAATCCGCAGTCTACTATCATCAATTGCTGGATTTCATCGCCGACCAGTTGGGGCATAAAATACAGATCATTCAGCGTAAAACCTACAGTGAAATAATGGATCCGAAAGGCAAAAAAATTCTGGATGAATTGATGATCGATCGTTTCTTGCATCCTGAGGATAAATGGTATGAGTCAATTGTCGCCATGAAGCACGAATGCAACCTATAGATTGAGTGGGCTATGAAATTCCATCATTTGAGAAGTAAATTACTTCTGGCAGTTGCGGCTCTTGTGATCGGCAGCGGGTTGATTATTTCTCTGCTGGAAACCAACCGCTTCCGCAAGAGCCTGCATCAGGCAGCCGTCACCCAGGGAGAGTATCTTTCCCGGGCGGTGGCCCTGGAAGCCACCAATAAAATTCTGATCAACGATCTGATCGGGCTTCAAAATCTATTAAACCACCAGCTGGACAGCAACCCTTCGGTATCCTATCTATTTATCAGCAAGGATGGTGATGTTCTGGCCCACACCTTCTCCGACGGCATCCCGGCGAATCTGGTCAATTTCAATTCCCCCCTGGACAGCGCGCGCGGCAGTTTTAAACGAATTACCACTGAAACCGGTGAAAACTATCTTGATATTGCCTGGCCGATCTTTTCCGGAAAAGCCGGGAGTCTGCGTATTGGGCTCTCCGAAAAGCCATACCGATCACAGGTTATAAATTTATGGCTACAGATGACCGGTATTACCCTGGGAATCCTGATCCTGGCCCTGGGGGGTAGCTTCCTTTTTATTAAACGAATCACACGACCGCTTTCTGTTCTGGCCAAGGCAGCTGAAAATATTAACGAAAAAAATCTGGAACTCAGCTTAAAACCGACGAGCCGCGATGAAGTCGGCCGATTGACCAATTCCTTCAATCAAATGCTCGTTCGCATCAGAGAGCGTACCCGGCGACTGGAAAAAAAAGCCTTCGAACTGGACCGCGCCTATAACCAGACAAGAAGCTCATTTGAAATTATCCAGCAAATTGGCGCCCGATCCAGTCTCAAGGAAGTCTCCTCTTATCTGATTTCAAAATTTAAGGAACTGGTATCGTGCAGCGAACTTGGACTGCTAATTTTTAGCACCAACAGTGATACCCTTTTCGTTCTGTCCGGAGATGAATTCAAGACCTTTAATAAAGATTCTTTTGAAAATAGCCTGCCTGTTTTAAGGCAACTGGAGGGCATCAATTTTTTGAAAAAAGAAGCTGTCAATTCGCTCCTTCTGCCGGACGCTTTCCAGGCTGCTGCCCGGATAGCGGCCTTTCCGGTTTACCATGAAAAACAATTTCTGGGTGCCATGATGGTTGCCTGCCCCGGTACCTGTCGCTGTGATATCAAGGAACTGGAGGTAATTCATCTGATATTGAATCATTCTTCCGGTGTGCTCAAGCGTGCGGTAGGGCATGAAGAGGAAATGCTTCATATTCAAAAACGTATCGATCTCACCACCGAGTATTGCGGGATCGTCGGTAAAGACCCCAAAATGCAGGCTATCTACAAACTCATTGATGACATCGCCCCCACCGACACCACGGTGTTGATTCAGGGCGAAAGCGGCACCGGAAAAGAACTGGTAGCCGCCGCCATCCATCAAAACAGCCTTCGCCGGCACAATCCTTTTGTGGTTATCAACTGTTCCGCCTATCCGGCCAACTTGCTTGAAAGCGAGCTTTTCGGTCACGAAAAAGGGGCCTTCACCGGTGCTGTGCGGCAAAAAGCCGGACGCTTTGAGCAGGCCGATGGCGGAACCGTCTTCCTGGATGAAATCGGTGAAATTCCTCCGTCGGCTCAGATCAAACTGCTGCGAGTCATTCAGACCCAGAAATTTGAACGCATCGGCGGAGAGCAGACCCTTGCCGTCAATGTCCGCATAATAGCGGCCACTAACAAGGATCTTTTGCAGGAAGTCAAGGAGGGCCGGTTTCGCGAAGATCTCTATTACCGTCTCAACGTTATTCCTATCAGATTGCCGCCGCTTAAAAAACGGCGCAATGATATTCCCCTGCAGGCCCGCTATTTTCTGCATAAGTATGCTGACGAGCAGGGCAAGGAGATCACGGATTTCAGCCCCGAGGCCATGCGGCTGCTCCTTGACTGTTCCTGGCCGGGAAATGTCCGTGAGCTTGAAAACAGTATCGAGGCCGCCGTGGTTCTGGCCCATGGCAAGCGGATTGAAATTTCGGATTTTCCCTCCTCCCTGCATCAGGATGCCTGCGCTCCGACTGAGACCGGTTCCCCAAGCACAATAATGGAAAACGAGGCCCGGCTGCTCAGAGAAGTATTAGAAGAATGCAGCTGGAACAAAAAACAAGCCGCCCGCCGTCTGGGTATCAGCCGCAACACGCTCTATCGCAAACTGAAAAAATACCAAATTAGTTCCCCTACCATCCATTAGCAAATCCAGACTCCCCCAAAATGCATTCAACCTCAGAAAAACGTGTGACCCATTCTATATTTATGCATCACCCCACTAAATAGTGTCCCAATATAGCACACAGATAACTACCTGTTATTAAAATAAATTAAAACTATATGGTTTATTGTGTGCCACATCAGCGCATAATAAGTAAAATTTAATGCCATGCCTCATACGAAATTAAGGGGCTTGCGCAATTCATATCTTTAATTTCGGTATGCTATATATTCGGCTTTTTAATGTAATTTCGGACTCTTAAACCATCACGCCGACAACCTGAGTCCTGATTTAAATCCATTTGCCCGTTGGCCGCGGTTCCATGGCATAAATATTGCGGTAACATTAGGAGACCACATGGCCTGCAGCCCGTCTATGTGACATCCCGTTCAGGGAGGAGCAGTGCCCGATGAAAGAAAAAGAGGTCATCGTGCTGGATACTGACATAACCCAAAGCCAAAACCTGGTCGCATTCTTAAAAGACAACGCCTATACGGCCACCCCAATGGATTCAATGGCAAATATGGATCGATATGTTGCAGAGACTGACTGTCGCGCGGTTGTCTTGAATCTCGACAACATCACGGTGACTAACAAAATCCTCGGGGATTTGAAACGTAAAAACCCATATATCAACATCATCGCGCACTCAAAACGCCAGTTTCATCCCGAGCTGGAAGAGGCTTTAAGAGAATATATTTCGGTCTGCCTGTCCGAACCCGTTGATACCGACGAACTGGATTACTGGCTGAAGTCGGTTTTCGAAAACAACGAATCACTGAATGGATAGAATCCCTTTTCGAAGTACTAAATTCAGTCAGTTTTCAATATAAGATATAGGTACAACAAACCTAAGGAGGAAAAAAGATGAAGGGAAAAGCGCTATCAACCATTATATTGCTGGGCCTGATGAGTTTTATTTTAATGGCCTGCGGGGGTGAGCAGCCAATTGATATTGCGGCTGTTACATCCCAGCCCAAAGCCTTTGTGGGCTCTGACACTTGCAAGATGTGCCACCTGGAACACTATGATTCCTGGAAGATGACCATGCACAGCCGCATGCTCCAGGACGCCAAAAAGAACCAGGACGCCATCATCGTTCCCATCGATGAAAAGCGAATCCGCGAAGACCTGGCCAAGTTAGGCGACAAGCTTAAAGTGCCGGCGGACCAGATTTACGTTCCCAAGCTGGATGAGATCCTGTACACCATCGGCAGCCAGTGGAAACAGCGATATCTGGTAAAAAAGGATGACATCCTGTACATCTCTCCCATTCAGTACAACGCCGATACCCATCGCTGGGTCAATTACCACGAAGCCGATTGGGACAAACGCCCCTGGTTGCTGAAGTGTGGCGGTTGCCATGCCTCCGGTGTCGATATGGAGAAAAATACCTTTGTCGAACCGGGAGTCACCTGTGAATCCTGTCACGGCAACGGATCCTGGCATGCGGCCCTGCCAAAGACAGCTGTCTTTGAAAAGCGCGAGACCATCGTCAACCCGGCCAAACTGTCCATGGGTGTGGCAGCTCAGATCTGTGGCTCCTGTCACAACCGCGGCAAATCCACCATGCTAAAAGGTGGCGGTTGGCCGGTGGGTTATACGCCCGGCAAAGCGCTGGAAACCTACTATGTCTCAACCTCCTTTGCAGCTGGTGACGATCACCACCTGTATGCCAACGAGTTTTCCAAGGGACACCACCAGCAATATATCGATTGGTCAAATTCGAAACACTCAAAGGAAGGAGTCACCTGCGTTTCCTGTCATTATGTGCATCAGATCGGTATTCCGCCAACGCGCTCACAGACTTTTGGGGCAGGATCCAAACAGTGCTTCCAGTGCCATGATTTGGTAAACAACAACCTTGGCCACTCCATCCACTCTTTTGCCAATTGCGTCGGTTGCCACATGCCGAGAATTGCCAAGAGCGCGGAGTCCGGCGATATCCACAGCCATGTGTTCGTGACGCTATTGCCTGCGGATACACTAAAAAACCCTGCTATTCCTAACTCCTGCCAGACCTGTCACAAGCACAAAAATGAGGATCTAAAAGAACTTCAGGAGGAATGGGAGAAGCTGGCTCAGCTGCCCAAGCCCGTCGGCAAAACCATAGAGCCCATTGGTTATAAGCCTAAAAAATAGCTAAGCAGGAGTCTGCTATGAAGGAACTGATTCGTGTACGCAAGGCTCCCATCTTTTTGGGAGCCCTCATCCTGACGGTTTGGCTGCTCCTGCCGATTTTAGCGTCGGCCCAGGAAGAAGTGGCCTCTTCCATCCGGCGGTATAAGGAGCGCGAGGCCAGCACCGGTTATTATGAAGAATATGAGGTCCTGCCCCGTCGACAGCGCCCCTTTGTAGGCGTTCCGGGGGTCAGCCGCGGCGTTTTCGGATACAGCCCCACGGGCGCTTCCGTGCGGGTTCGTTCCCGTTTGGCTGACTCCCATGCAGGCATAAAATTCTATTGGGGCCGACGCTGTGAGGACTGCCACATCAACGAAACCCGCGATATTCACACGACCCGGGCCAACCTCACCTGTCGCCAGTGCCACGGGGGCGAACCTGTCGCCAGCATTGATCATTACTACTCACCGCTGAACCCCATACGCAGGCATGCTTACGTATGTGCCAAGTGTCACGAGGGCGCCAGTGCTTCATATGCCAGCTATGTTGTTCATGAACCGGCAGCTGGTTCCAGCCTTGCCAGGACGAGTTTTCCGGTCTTGTATTATGCTTACTGGTTTATGCTGGTGCTGCTGGTCGGCACAATGGCTTTCTTTATCCCGCATAGTTTATTGGTGGGCTTAAGAGAATTATTTAAGAAAAAAAGGGAAACAAAAAATGCCGACAGCGACGCGCATTAAACGATTTACCATATTAGACCGGATAACCCACCTCTGCCTTATGCTGGCCTTTATCATTCAGTCAGCGACCGGCTTCGCCCGGTTATATATCACCACCGGCTGGGGAAAGAAGCTCAGCTATGTCTTCGGTGGATATGAAACTTGCCTGGTGATACATAGATGGGTGGGGGTTCTGATGATCTTGGGTTTTGTGCTGCATACCATTTATATGCTGACTCGCATAAATTGGCGCAGCCCTGCCAAGAGCATCTTTGGCCCGGACTCTCTGGTCCCCAACTTTCAGGATCTAAAACATCTGGGGCAACGAATTTTATGGTTTTTCGGCCTGGGCTCACCGCCGAAGCTGGACCGCTGGAGCTACTGGGAAAAATTCGATTATTTGGCAGTCTACTGGGGATTGCCGCTGCTGGCCATCACCGGACTAATGGCAATGTATCCCCTGGTGACAAGCCGTTTTTTGCCGGGCTGGAGCCTGAATGTTGCGGTGCTCCTTCATAGAGCGGAGGCTATTTTGGCGGTGGCCTACATCTTTATTGTCCATTTTTTCATCGGGCATTTGAGACCTACCAGTTTTCCGATGAACGAAGCCATGTTTACCGGCAGTATGGACCTGGAGGAAGCCATCGAAGAAAAGCCGGCCTGGGTCCAGCGTCTGAAAGATGAAGGCAAACTGGAAACCGTGCAGGGGAGCCCACCGGCGGTCTGGTATCGAGTCCTCTATTTCGTTTTTGGTTATGCGGTCGTCATATTTGGTGTGTATTTACTAATAAACGGAATCATTTACAGTCGTTATGCAGCGCTGCACTAGTTGCTTTTAGTTTTGAATACCTGGCTCCGGGAGGATAATTTCGACTGGTGGATCGCAGGCAATTGTCCAGTTCGGTTTAAAATAAACAAGGGTAACAACTGGTAGCGACAAATCTTCCATCGCAGTGTTAATGCAAAAAAGGCAGGTCGGCAGCGACACTGCTTTTTTTTTGTATCGGCATTGAGAATCCGAGACCTACCTATCCTGTTTTGACTTAAGTCAATGCACATCCTGATGGATCCTGCAACTATAGTGGGTATCGCTAAGATAATAAAATGAGGTATATTTTATGCAAATAGATCCCAAAAAACAGGATTTGGTTTTTCTATTTTTCTTAATTTTGATTATCGTTGGCCTGCCCTACGGTATTCGGGCCTACGACCGGCTTCAAGAGCCCAGTGATAGAATCAAAGGCGCCAGGGAATTTACCCTGACCGGGCATGCTCAAAAAGGCTGGGTGGTGGGAGATGTCAAGGCGAATGATATTTTTTCCCTTTGGCAGGAAGCAAGTCAGGCGGTAAAACCTGTGATTGAGGTCTCCAAAGGCGATCAGGTCATACTCAAGCTGCGCAGTGCGGATGTGACCCACGGGTTCAGTCTAAAGGCTTTCGGTATTTACGTTGCCAAAGGCATTCAGCCGGGTAAAACGGTTTATGTATCCTTTAAAGCCGATAAAGTCGGCACGTATAGTTTTATGTGCAATGTCTTTTGCGGTGACATCCATCAGCACATGGAGGGTACACTGATCGTCAGGGACGAAGCATCCCGGCCAAAAACCTGATGGTCGATTCTTCCGTCATAACTACTGTATTAAAAGCTTCCAGCCTTCCCCAGCTGCAAGTACCTTAACTCCCCAGAAATCATATTTTTGTGAAAATGAGCAAAAAAAAGGCGATTTTTCTTATTCTCATCAGTTTTGAACTGGCTGTTCTGATACCGCTGGGTATCGCGCAGGGACCAAAGACTGCCGCCACGCGCCATATTTCGATCGACGCCCGCAGGTTTGGATATACGCCCGGACGCATTATTGTCAACAAAGGCGATATCATAATTTTGCGGTTCTCCACCTTGGATGTTACCCACGGTTTTCATCTGGACGGCTATCCCATCGAACTGATTGCCAGAAAAGGCGTCACCTTTCGGCGAAATACCTGGGAGGAGGGAAAAGGACATCTGAAAATGGACTGGAATCGGGTATCGACGGTCAAATTCATGGCTTCCCGACCCGGCAAATTTATCTTCCGCTGCACCGAAACCTGCGGGAATTTGCATCCCTTTATGACCGGGGAGTTGATCGTAAAACCCAACACAACGTATCATTTTTTTATTTCTTTATCCTTATGGGTGGTATTTGCAGCAGGGATAATGTTTCGCTTCAAAAACTTTGCCGACTCGGGTGGTTTCAACCGGATAAATATCCTGGAAAAATTCCCGTGGTTGAAACGGCTGGTGATGCGCCGCAGTTTTCAATTCTGGTTTCTGTTGCTGAATTTTATTGTCTTTTACCTGTTCATCCTCAGCAGCCTGTGGGGCAGCCCGGTCGGCAACCGCAATATCGCCATCGTCTTTGTCTGGATTCTGTGGTGGTTCGTTTTGAAGGCCATTCTGGTGCCGCTGGGGGGAAGATTGTGGTGCATGATGTGCCCGCTGCCGGCGCCGGCCGAATGGATCTCGCGCAAAAGACTATCGGCGGTCCGCTATTTGAAAACTCCCATACGCAGGCTGCATCACCGCTATCTTGGTCTGCAGAAAGACTGGCCTAAAAGGCTGCGCAATATCTGGCTGCAAAATGTACTGTTTCTGGCGCTCATTTCTTTCGGCATGATTCTGATCACGCGGCCCCTGGCAACGGCGATCCTGTTCATAGTCATTTTAACCGGCACCCTGATTCTCTCCCTGATTTTCAGGCACCGGGTGTTCTGCCTGTATTTGTGCCCGGTGGGCGGCTTTCTGGGCACCTATTCCATGGCCTCCATGACCGAAGTCCGCTCCATCGATCCCAAGGTCTGTATCAAGCACAAAGACAAATCCTGTTTGACGGGCGGACCCGGGGGCTGGGCCTGCCCCTGGAACCAGTATGTCGGCAACATGAGCCGCAACAACTACTGCGGCCTGTGCACCGAGTGCATCAAAAGCTGCCCGAAGGACAATGTCGGCATTTTCGTCAGACCGTTTGGCTCCGACAAAAAATTGAAGGGCTATGACGAAATGTTCAACGTCATAATTATGCTGGTGGTGGCCGTCGCCTTCAGCATTGTCATGCTGGGACCGTGGGGGTTTATCAAGGATGCCGCCAATGTAACTGAAAGCAGACAGGTCGTCCCCTTTCTCATCTACCTGGCCGTAATCTGGAGTTCCGCCCTGGTAATATTTCCAGGCATATTTATCCTCATCGCCAGAGGGGCACACCGCCTGGCCGGCGTAGAATCAAACCGCCGTTTATTGACCCTGCGACTCGCCTATATCCTGATACCCGTCGGCATCGGCGCCTGGATCGCCTTCAGCCTGCCGGCCATCATGGTCAACTACGGTTACATCATTTCGGTATTTTCCGATCCGCTGGGCCTGGGGTGGGATCTTCTGGGAACCGCAAATGCGCATTTTAAAGCGTTCATACCGGATTGGATTCCGGTCATTCAAGGCCTTGTTCTGCTGGCTGGTCTATATCTGGGGGTCAGCCGAGGTTTTATGGCGCTCAAAGATCTGCTGCCGGACCCCAGGGCACAGATCCGGGCCATGCTCCTTCCGGCCCTGTTTGCACTCATGGCAGTGAACCTGTTGCTAAAACTTTATATGGGTTAAACTAGCCCCGTACCCAAGGCCATCGACAGCAAAAACAACATGATACCCATAGCTATTGCTATCCATCGTATGGTCATTTTTTTTAGCAACCGCGAACCGATAAACGCGCCGAGAAAGGTTGCCAGCAATCCTGCAACGACCAGCCCGAGGCCGCTTCTTTGCCACAAAATCCCCTGCAAAGAATGTGCTGCCGGAATTTAGGGGACAACCTAAGTTGAATAACTTGCGAAATTATCGACTGGCATCAAATAATTCAACTTGGGAAACAACATTCCTTCTTTTGTTCTTATCTTGACTTATGTCAATGTAATGGGACGAAATTTTTGTAATCTTAGAATAAATATGCAAGGGCTTGGAATTTATGGCACTTCTTATATTGCGTTGAAAATATAAAGAGTTATTTGAGGCCTTGAGCTTTAGCCCAATTCATGGAATGATGGAATGGTGGGTTTTTTAAGAGGAACCGTGAACCTGTCAGAGGCTTGCCCGCCTTGGCCGGGGGGCAAGCAAGTACTGACCCTGTTAACCTCTATCAAAGGAAGATATACCCATGAAAATAACCGCCAAAACCAAGATCGATGAGTTGTTGAAGCAATACCCATTTTTAGAAGATTTCTTAATCACCTTGTCTCCCAAGTTCAAGGGCCTGAAAAATCCCATCATGCGCAAAACCATGGGCAAGGTTGCCACACTGGAGATGGCATCGACGATCAGCGGACTCAAGATCGATAAGCTGGTCGCATCCCTGAAGGCTGAAATCGAAAAACATAGCGGCAGTGAAGACTATTCCGGTGAGACCGCTTCCGCTCACCAAGTTGAGCCTTTGACAGACCCCAAAGAGAGGCAGGCTGCTCTTAAAGGAATCATCAAAGAGTTACACGACGGGGGAGACATGGAGGTCCTCAAGCAACGCTTCAGGGATTTGATCCAGGGCGTTGAAGCCCCGGAAATCGCCAAAATGGAGCAGGAACTCATGGATGAAGGCCTGCCCGCCGAAGAGATCAAGCGACTTTGCGACGTTCATGTGGAAATCTTCAAGGAGGCCCTGGAAGAACAGGACCGGCCGGATCCGCCTCTCGGTCACCCGATTCACACCTACATGAAAGAAAACCGGGCGTCTGAAAAAATCATGAGTGACACCAGTGTGCTCATGGGCCTGCTCGACCAACCACCCACATCTGAGGCTTTTGAAGCGCACCGCCAGGCGCTGGGAGAACTCATCGACCAGTTGTCGGAAATCAACACCCACTATACCCGCAAGGAAAACCAGCTTTTTCCCATGCTGGAGGCCCATCACTTCACCGGCCCTTCACAGGTGATGTGGTCAATTCATGATGACATCCGGGCCCGGATGAAACAGGCCCGGGAGGCCTTTGCCGGCAACGATCCTGCAAAAACTGTCACCTCGCTGAAGGAGGCTATCCAGGCCATCCGGGACATGATCTACAAGGAGGAACACATCCTGTTTCCCACCAGCCTGGACATGCTCACCGACAGTGAGTGGATCAAAGTCAAAGAAGGCGAACCTGACGTCGGTTTTGCCTGGGTGGTTCCCGATGAAGGCTGGCCCGATGAAATTTTAAAAGAAGCGGAGGCACCCGCTCCAAAACCTGAGGAGGTCGTCCAGGATATAGCCGGAGCGCTGGGTCTGGACACCGGACGAATGACCCTGGAGCAGATCAATCTGGTCCTGACCCACCTGCCGGTGGACCTGACCTTCGTCGATGAAAACGACCGAGTGGCCTACTATTCCGAAGGACCGGAGCGAATCTTTCCGCGCAGCCCGGCGATCATCGGCCGGGAAGTGCGCAACTGTCATCCCCCCAACAGCGTTCACATGGTCAACAAAATCCTGGACGCCTTTAAATCCGGCTCCCGGGACTCAGCCGCGTTCTGGATCGAACTGGGTGGTAAGTTTATTTACATCCGCTACTTCCCGGTCCGGGATGCCGGCGGCCGCTACCGGGGATGCCTCGAAGTCAGCCAGGACCTGACCGAAATTCGCAAGCTGGAAGGGCAAAACCGATTGATAGATTGGGAATAGAAAATTTTTCAAAATCGCTGGATACCGCACCAATAGCATATCTGAACAGGGGCATTGCTTCCTTAATTGTCGCCAAGATCAACTATTTTTTTGATTCTCTCCAAAATGATTGATCGTCGCCCCTGGCTAGCCTGATCAGGCAACAGGTGGCCCGGTAAGGCTTCCAGGAAGAATTCATTTTCCAAAAATCCCTTCAACGATTTAATTATGAAGTCTTTCAGATCCGGATCTGAGTTTTTGATATCCTCAAATATCTCGACTCGTCCGTTAATTAAATAGATGATGTCCTCCATATCATGGCTTGCGAGATAATCTCCTCTTCCGCGACCAAAAAATGCATCCAGCTTGGTCCCTAAAAAATACGATGCCGTAACGATTTGAATTTCCAATTTTCGCTCTAATTCAATTGTTACTGAATTTCGTATTGCCGGTAGGTACCATCTATTCGAGAAGCCCAGGATATTCTCATTTGTCGGCATTACATCAACAATAACGTCGTTTAGGTACCAGCGACAAATCGGGTCATCTTTTTGCATTTTCTGGAAAAAGCCCAATTCTCTCAGCGTCTCTTCCAGCTGATGATAATCCACTCTCGAAGCAACTTCGACAATTATATCGACATCTTTTGTTGCTCTTACTTCGGGTTCTGCCTTGTCCGTTATATGAAAACCTGTCGCAGAGCCACCGAGAAAAACTACTTTTGGTCTGAGCGGACCAAGTCCTTTAGCTACTTGCTTTATCATCTCTGTGTGAATCGAATGTTGTTTCATTTTTTAATTACGAAATCCTTGATTGGATTTCTTTTATGGCAATTTTTCTTTCACGAGCCCTTCCATCGCGGATGGCATCGACGAGTGCAAGTAATTCATAGAGTTTAGGATCGACTTTACAGGCATGCGGAACCGAGCTGTAAAGAGGTGAAAATTCATAACCGCGCACCTGCCCTTCCGGATCGGGCCAAACCGGCGGCGGTCCATCGGGTTGTATGATAAGTTCCCTTAAGGGATGGGCAGCATAACCTGTTGGTATTCCGCGAGAAATTCCACCGCGATCAGGAGGATAAGCATATTTAACACCATGAATTACAAATTCGAGTAAGTTGCTTTTAATCGGAATTTTTCTGTGCATGTCCATGAGTTTAGCCGCAACGGCCCGCTTGACGCCGGCATGAACTTCTGAGGCACTCATGGACAGCTCATGTGATAGAGCCGGATAAGACCACTCCGATCCATCCCGGACTACCAGCTTTAACATAATAAAAATATCTTGCGGTTTTAGTATCATTGCCTTATTCTATTCGCGAATCGCGAATTAAGCAAGGGTTATTTTCCAATTTTATATACTTCTATAAATACCTCCTAAAACTTACCCGTTTAATCTATGTTAATTCGTGTCCTTTAAGGAGTTAAAATGACAGCACAACAAAAATCAGCAGATGAAATGGTGAATGAGATTATAGCAAATAACGGTTTTAGGTAGGGCTATTGCGGACCGGTCAGGACCGGAAAAGTCTCACGCAAAGACGCCAGGCGGTGTTATCGTCATGCCGGGCTTGACCCGTGTTTCGACAGGCTCACCACTCTGAGCAAGCTTGAAGGGGAATCCAGGGCTTTTTCAAAGTATTAGGTTGCTGGATGCCGGATCAAATCCGGCATGACGGGCAGAGTTTAAGGACGGTCAAACTATTCTCGAAGTTACGGTGGGCATAGGATTGGGATTTTATGAAATTGTGCAAAATAACCCAAAACAACTATCTCAAACAGTAAAAGTCTACAATTATAATATAAACGAAACGATCTACATAAAACACACTTTTTCTGTTGACATCAATTTTAACCTCCTGTATCCCGTATCTCAAGGTGCCCAAAAAGGGCTTAACAGGGAATCCCGTGTAAATCGGGAGCGGTCCCGCCGCTGTAATCGGGGACGAAATTTGCAAGATACCACTGCTTGGTTTAAATCAGGTGGGAAGGTGCAAAAAGTAGATCGATCCGGAAGCCAGAAGACCTGCC
>JBATKU010000459.1:0-1527 GCA_049669725.1 Desulfobacterales bacterium | reverse complement strand
ATGATAGCCGAAGTCCTTAGTTTGCACGGTATCCAACATAAAATTGCCAATGTCTTAATTTTACCTGCATTATTCCATTTTTCATCTATCTGGCATTGAAGCGTATATAAGTTTCCAAAATTTTCGGAGGAAAATGCTTGGTTTTTGATCAGTTTTGTCGCCAAGGCGTACAATAACGATTTTTTTGTTTGGTACTACATAAACGATACGTGAAAGTTTGCCCAAAGCGGCGACGGCATTATCTGGGCCGATTCGCCACCATAGCAGACCATATGATTTTTTCAGATTCTGCGATGGCTGAAGTGCGTCGAATAGATATTTTGAATTTTTTAGAACGGCATTCCTATTCCATTTCCCTTCAGCAAGAACCAGTAAGCCAAATCGTGCCAAATCGCGGGCAGAAGTCGCGAAGCCAATGGTGTTTGCTGCATGATGGTTTTGAACCCATTTCCGAGGTTCCCACCGGCTTTCATACATCCCAACGGGTGATGTTAACCATTTATATGTTAACTGATTGATATCCATATTTGTAGATTTTGTTAGCACGGGGACCATCATACTGTATGCCCTTGTATTGTACTCCCATACATTCCCAGCAGGATACAAATAGTTAAGCGATTCGTTTAGCCCGCTTGTCATCGACATCAAATGCCGAACTTTGATACTTGATTCTTGTTCAGGAGAAGCTTTGGACCATCCATTGCCAATGTAGCTCGAAACTGTATGGTCGAGATCGAGTTTCCCCTGTTCCCTCGCTATTGTGGCAAGAAATGAAACCACGCTTTTCTGAACTGAAGCCACGTCCTCTATCGATCGGCCATCGGAAGTCGATTTGACCAGCATGTATTTGTAGAGCGATCGTTCATCTTCCGCGGATTTAAGCTTCCAATACTGCTCAGCCAAGATACGCCCACAAAACAAAATGACAACACCACTCGAATTCTGTTCTCCAGCATAATTCATAGCAGTATTTAATTTAGCGATATTCCACCCTGATTCATCCAAGGACACTGTCTCCCATATACCCTTTGCAGGCGGAAAATATAGGCTTGATGAATCAGCAAATGCGAAGGACGCATTAAAAATTAGCACTGCACAAATAACAGTGATATTTGGGATTTTAATACCTATTCTCAGATTCATAGAGTACATCCCATTCATATACTTTTAATCCCTACCATGCATGTAATGGCTAAATCCGGATTATAGGATTCACCTTGCAAGTTGTAATTACAAACTAATATCCAACTAATTTTCAGAATTGATATATATAACTTTGTTTACAATATTCGTACTTTTCAGTCAGAATTTTTATTGCAGATATCCTAAGATGATATCTGCAATTTAGCCTCAGCTGCGATACGTTGGAGATGGACGAAACCGCTCCGCGGTAGCTTTCCCGCACGTTTTTTCTCATTTCAATTCTCTTACCGTACTCAGCGAATCATAATGATCCAAATATAAAGCTGATTCACCTGTGGTGGTGAGTTGGCTTTTTTTGGAGTAAAGGAGGCTTAAATATAACTG
>JBATKU010000458.1:0-1839 GCA_049669725.1 Desulfobacterales bacterium | reverse complement strand
GCCTTCACCGTGTTTGGCGGCGACCGGTACAGGGCAGATGCGGACAAGAAATCCTGGAAGCGCTTTACGGAATTTTTAGACGAAACGCTGAAGTGATTGGCTTGGGGGCATTTGCACAAAAAACAGGCGGGACCCTAAGAATCCCGCCTGTTTTTAAAAGTGCCGGATATATTATCCTTGAACGTCGATGCCCGGGTCGCAACCCAGATGCGGATCTTTATCTTCGCATTCGAAATTCTTGGTACGGGCGTCGACATGCCCTTCTTCTCTTTCTTTTTCGGATTCGGTATAGTTCTGAACTTTCTCTGCCATGGTGTACCTCCTGGTCGTTAATACTCGTGATGAGTTTGTTGTTTGTGACGTTTTTGCTGTCAAATAAAATATGGTCACGCGGGACATTCAATGCAATGATAATAGGTCAGGGCTAAAATGATAGTAAAAAACTATTATTAACGCTACCAGGCCGGGGGAAAACAGGAGATGTTCTCGACATGTGCGATAAGACTGGTATGCGCTCGATCAACTGCTGCCGGTCAGGCTGAATGCAGTTCTCGCTGGTCACAAGATGTGGTCGACGGCAAGGCCTCAAGAAGGTCCAGAGGAGTCCGGCGTTTCCGGGCCCGCCGGGCCCGCAACACCCACTAACTTGCTGTTCAAAACCGGGAAAGGAGAGAAAAATGACGTTCGATCTAGAAAAATTCAAACCTGCCTACCAGAGATGGGTGACGGAAAGTCTGCCGGAATTTCGGGCGGGCAGGATGACGGAAATTGTCAAGCGGTATCCATTCGTCGTTTCCGACGATGTGCCCTGGACGCCTTACAGGGGCCAACCGTCAGAGCAGACCTTCGCCCTGGTCACCAGCGGCGGACTCTTCCTGAAGGACAGCCAACCGGCATTCGACACCGTTTCCATTCATGGGGACCCATCCTTGCGGGAAATCCCCAAAACCGTGAGCCAGGGAGACATCGGCATTGCGCATGCGCACTACGATCACGGCCTGGCGGAGAAGGACATCAACATCATCTTTCCCATCCACCGGTTGATCGAATTGGAGGAAGAAAGGATCATCGGCAAGGTGGTGGACACGAATTACAGTTTCAGCTATGTCAACGATGTGGTGATTCTGGTCACGGAAACGATTCCGAAACTCATCTCCCGGATCAAAGCCGATGGGGTTGACGTCCTGCTGCTGGTGCCGGTCTGACCCAAGTGCCATCAGACAGTTGGTCTGATTCAGCGGATGACGGAGGAAGCCGGCATTCCCTCCATCTCCATGGGCAACGTGCCCGATCGGATGGCGCACATCAAACCGCCGCGGGCACTGCTGGTCAAGTTCGCGCGGGGCAGCATGTTTGGCGAGCCCGGCAACGTGAAACGCCAGAGGCGCATCATCCTTGATGCGCTGGAAGCCCTTAAGACCATGACGAAGCCGGGCACCATTCGGGAGTTGCCCTACCGGTGGCAGCAGCCGGATCCGATCTGAATAAGAATACGAAAAAGACCTCAAATGTGAAAATATTTTTTTGAATCGAAGCAGACGTCGTTTTTCAGGTCAGGGAAAAATTGCCGAAAGACTCGTTGGCCGTGGTGAAACAGTTCAGCGCCAAATACCCCAGCGAATTTTAAACCGTCAGGATCTATAGAAGAAGAAAGCATAATGAATTACAGCAAAGAGCAGTTACTGGATGCGCTTTCGAAAATCGCGCCCAACCGTTATTTGCAGGCCGTTTTGATCATCGTCCTTTTTCTGCTCTTGGCCAAGATCGTGGACATTTTCATGATCCGGTTCATCAAGCGCCTGCTGAAGAAGACGAAGTTCACGCTGGACGATCAGATCC
>JBATKU010000457.1:0-3460 GCA_049669725.1 Desulfobacterales bacterium | reverse complement strand
ATTGCAAATAAATTATAAACGGCTGCGGATACACAGCTGTCGTAGATTCCTGAATAAGAAAACATAAATCCCCAGAGTAATATAGAAAAAATCAATTGGGAGTTATCAGTTAATAGGCTATTAGTTAATAACTATTAACTTCCAACGAGGGGCCTAACTGCCGGTATCAATGCCGTTGACCTTTTTGAGCATTGATAAAAGGGTATCCGGCGGAACGAAACCCGGCACAGTTCCAATGGCTTCACCCATCTCGGTTAGAAACCAGGTGGATGGAAGCCCCGTGACACCATATTTCATGGCTGTATCGGGTTTTTTGTCGGTATCCACTCTGACGGGAATAAAATGGTTGTTGAGGTAGGAAACTACGGCAGGGTTCTGAAATGTCTCCTTGGCCATTTTACCGCAATAAACACACCAGTCCGCATAAAAGTGCAAAAAAACTTTCTTTTTCTCGACTTTGCTAACCACCAGGCCTTCTTCATAGGAACGCCAATTGATACTTTCAACCGCGGTGGTGTCGCTGCTTAAGCCCATGGACAAGTAGAAAGCGATCGCCATTGTATATATTATAGTTTTTAATTTCAATTATATAGCACCCTTTCGACTGGCTCGGAAACAGTCATTGTCCTATGGGTTAGAATCGGATTTCAGAAATCATACTATAATAATATACAATTGTTATGATGATTGTCAATTTCGGCTGATGAGTGGGTTCTGGGTTCAGCGTTGGGAGTTCGGAGCGCTTCAGTTCAAACTGTACTTTTGGAGATTTATTTTGGGGGGCAAAATCCGCGAGAATAGACCAATGTAATAATATTGAAGACACATAACCTTGAACGTTGAACCCTGAACCTCTGAACGGTAAAGCTATGCTGGAAAAAACAACGAAACAGTGGTTCCCACGCCCGGTTCGCTGGCCACTTCAATTTTCCCGTCGTGGGCGTCCATGATGGTCTTGCAAAGGCTGAGACCCAGCCCGTAGCCGCCGGTGTCCTTGGAGCGGGACTTATCAACCCGATAAAACGGTTCAAAGATAAAGGAAAGCTCCTCGGGCGGAATCCCGATCCCATTGTCGATAATTTGCACAACCGTATAGGGCGGCTCCTTCTTTATGTTAATACGCACCGGGTCACTTTCCGCATTTGAAAATTTAATCGCATTGGCTAAAATATTTTTGAAGACCGTTTTAATCTGTTCGGGATCAATATTTAACTCCAGCGCAGCGGGAAAGTCTTCCAATTGAATCCCGGGCAGCTGATCTTCAAAATCCGGCAAAATCTCCTCAAGGAGATTCACCAGTTTGATTCGCTTCAATTTCAGCTCTCCATGGAGATGATGCATTCTGGCTGTTTCCAGGATGTCATTGATCATCTTTTCCATTTCTGAAATATCACCGGCGATGCTGTCCCGGGCCTTGCCTTCAGGCAAAAATTCAAGGGCCACCTTTACCCGGGTGAGTGGAGATCTCAGCTCGTGGCTGACGTCCAGCAGAAGTTGTTCTTTGGTGTGCAGCATGTTCCGGATGCGATCCGTCATATCGTTGAAGGCCTCTGCAAGATCCCTTAATTCATCGGATCTTTTGACAGGCACCCGGTGTTTCAAGTTGCCCCGGCTGACTTCCCGCACACCTTCATCCAGCCATCGAATCGGCTTCAATATCCACCTGATGGATAGAAACGCTCCCACAAAAATAAGAGTTAACAGCGATAAAAGGATAACAACCAGACGCCCTTTCTCCGGATCCATCTCCAGGCTTTTATCGAGACCGAAAACAAAACGGCCCAAAGCCTGGTCTATTTCTACAAAATGATGACCACGATACCGGCCGATGCGAATGACAGGATCCTTGCTCCAGCTGCGCCAGTGTGCCTTTTGAAAATCATAAATTTCACTGGCGGTCGCCCAGCTCTGGCCGGCCCCTTCAAAATATATCCGCAGGGAGGCCTGCTCAGCGACTTGTCTGGCCCGCTCGAGGCTGGGAGGCGTACCCAGGTCACTGATGATATAGTTCAAGTATTGCAAAACATTTTTGTGCAGCAGGCGGCCTGCCGCAGTTCGATGCAGCCAGAAAAACCCGCCAACCACCAGATTGACAGCAATGCCCGCCAAAAGGATGACAATCAGCAATTTGGTAAAAACTGATCTTAAAATTTTATTCAGCCAATTTTTCCGCATTCTGGGAAGGCTCTCCAATAAATACATACCCCGCGCCCCACACCGTTTTTATAAAGACAGGACTTTTGGGGTTGTCATTTAGTTTCTGGCGCAACCGGCTCATGGTGATATCCACCGACCGGTTGAAGGCATCGCAGTCGATTCCGCGCAACTCCTGCAGGATCTGATCGCGATCAAAGACTTTTCCCGGGTTGCCGGCAAGCAAGGCCAGAGCCGCAAACTCGTTGGTTGTTAACTCCACATTCCGGTCCTCAAGCTTTGCTGTCTGGCGGGAAAAATCAATTTCCAGCCGCCCGAAAACCTGCGGCAGGGCATCATCGATATTTTTGGAACGGCGTAGAACGGAATGAATTCGCGCCACCAGTTCCCGGGGTTCAAACGGTTTGGGCAGATAATCATCAGCACCCAACTCCAGCCCGACCACTTTGTCCATCAACTCGCCTCTGGCGGTGAGCATGATAATGGGTACCGAAGACTGCTGCCGGATTTTCTTGCAGACTTCAAAACCATCCATACCGGGCAGCATCACATCCAGTATGACCAGATCCGGGGATTTCTGCTTGAGCTTTTTGAGACCCTTTTCCGGATGGGTGGCCGTCAGGACGCTGAAACCAAAATCGCTTAAGAAGCCTTTCAGCAGCTGATTGAGCTTTTCATCGTCGTCGATGATCAATATGGTAGGCGTCATAATAGAAAAACCTTCAATAAATGCAAAGGGCCAGTTTCAAACCTGGTAACAAAACATTTATGATTTCAGTGTTCAGGTGTCAGTATAGCATGTTTGAGTTCCTGACACCTGAACACTGAAACCTATTTTTAGTCCCACCAGTTGATCAGATACAGCCCCTTATATGAGGCAATGATTTGGGAAGGATCTATGTATCGATATAAAAAGTCTCGCCATGTTTGAGATCAACTAAACGGTCGATTAGTCCTACTTTTTCAAGTTCTTCTTTTACCTGCAGGGGTGGAAAATGCACCGGTTCATTGCCCAGACGAAAGGTGCCCCAGTGGACCACCAACAGCTTGCGGGCATTTAACTCTTTAAACGCCCGCACCGTTTCATGGGGGTTCATATGGCTTGGCGCCATGAACCAGCGCGGCTCGTAAGCTCCCACATTGAAAATGGCCAGATCAATATCAAATTCCTTGCCCAGTTGCTCAAAACCATCAAAATAGGCGGTGTCGCCAGAAATATAGATGGTGTATCCGCTGGATGTCTTTATCAGATAGGAACCCCACAATGACCGGTTGGGCCCTAATATCGGATTACGCATGGTCCAGT
>JBATKU010000456.1:0-1650 GCA_049669725.1 Desulfobacterales bacterium | reverse complement strand
TCTTTAAAAACCAAACTGTGCAGCGGATAGTCCTCACACAGCGGGCAGCGGTATACTCTGCCGTTAGGGAAGATAAAATAGTTGTCCGCCACCAGACCGGCGCATTCAAAAGATTCGCTTGGACTTAAAAAGACTTTCGGGTAGGTAACGGTGATGCCATGACGGGCGATTTTTTGGGCTGCGTCAGGGACAATTTTTAACCAATCCTTTCGAGAAACCTGTAGTTTACCCCGTCTGCTTTCAGCGGATTTTCCTCTGATCCCGATGACCTGTATAAAAAAACGGTTAATCTTCAAATCTTTCAAAAGCGGTGCGATTTTGTCAAGTTCATGTATATTTATCGTGCTTACGGTGTAGATCAGGCTGGTGCTAAAACCTTTTAGAACGGCACTTTTGATGCCTTGGATACAGGTGTCAAATGATCCTTTTCCCCGGATCATATCGTTTGTTTTTCGGGTGGTGCCATCCAGACTGAAGCTGAAATAGTCGATAACATCCGGGCTGACTTTGGAAAGAATGTCATGAAACAGATATCCATTGGTATCAATGGTAATTGAACTGTAGCCAAGGGACTTGGCTTTGTTAACGGCTCCGGAGAGATCCGGATGAAGGGTGGGTTCTCCACCTAAAAAGATGACATTTGCTTCTTTGTTTTTTGATGCAAATACTCTGAGCCAGTCGTTAATCGTCTCTATGGGAAGCGTGTTTTTCCCGTGTTGTTTTTTGTTGATATAACAGTGCCTGCACTTGAGGTTACAATGGGTCAGGATGTGAAAGAAAACATTGGTGGTATTTTTGGAAAAGGCGACGGTTTTCTTCATGTTTGGTATGTATCTCTTGGCCTATAACATATGCAAAAGTGAAATGCTATTACTCTAGACACTGCTTGGAAAGATCCTCGTCAAAACTGACCGGATAACACCCGTCAAAACATGCCTTGCAAAAGTTGTTTTCCGGATGTTCAATACCGGTTGAACTCAAAAGTCCCTCAAGGCTGAGGTAATTCAGCGAGTCCAGGCCGAGAAAATCTTTCAATTTTTCAATAGACATATTGGCTGCAATCAGTTCTCCCCTTGTGGAAAAATCGATTCCGTAATGACATGGAAAACGATGGGGAGGGCCGCTCACGCGCATATGGATTCGGTTTACACCGAGTCCACGAAGGGCTTTGACTCTTGTTTTAACCGTAGTCCCCCTGATTATCGAGTCTTCGATGATGACGATATTTTTTCCTTCGAGAAGTTTTTTAACAGGATTTAATTTTACCCGAACACCAAAATCACGCATGCTCTGGGTGGGTTGGATAAATGTTCTCCCAACATAGTGATTCCGGATCATGGCCATCTCAAAAGTGATTCCGGAGACTTCCGAATAGCCCAAAGCTGCATACGTCCCGGAGTCGGGAAAGGGCATGACCAGATCAGCATCCACAGGGGCCTCTTGAGCAAGCCGACGCCCATGAGCCTTTCGGGTTAAATACACATTCTGCCCATAGATGGTGCTGTCAGGTCTTGCAAAATAGATGAATTCAAAGATGCAAAACGCTCTTTTTTCTAGCGTCGAGGTTTTGATGCTACGGATGCCGTCCTCATTGATAATTACGATTTCGCCGGGATCAAGCTCGCGGACGAATTCAGCCTGGACCAGATC
>JBATKU010000455.1:0-1621 GCA_049669725.1 Desulfobacterales bacterium | reverse complement strand
CCGGTCTTGTCGTCCGGCAACTCGATGAGCACGATCTCTGACTTTGCGCTCGATCGGTCGAACATGATCGTCTTGCCGTCAGGGGAAACGTCGAATGTCTGCGATTAGGACTCTTCGGCCAGGTAGGTCACACGAACGCCGAATCCGAGACTCGCGCGGCTCGACTTGAAGCTGCATGTTGTCCCAAAGCCCGCCGGGAGGCTCGCGGCAGACAGGAGTTCATGAGAAAGTCTGAGAGGGAGATCGCCAGCCGTGAGGAGATCGACGCGATCATCCGGGGTAGCGATGTGTGCCGGCTGGCTTTTGCAGTCGCTGATGAACCGTACATCGTGCCCGTGTCATTTGGGTACGACGGCGACCGCCTGTACTTTCACACCGCCGGCACCGGAAGAAAGATCGACTGCATTGCGGCAAACAACCGAGTCTGCTTCGAGGTGGAGCGCAACGTTCAACTCGTCAAGGATGACGAGAAACCCTGCAGGTGGTCCTTTTCGTATGAGAGTGTCATTGGATTTGGGGAAGTGTGCGAGCTCCAGTCGCCCGAGGCAAAGGCCAGAGGGCTCAACCACATCATGGAGCACTACTCCGGGCGCGCGTGGGAGTTTGACTCGGCCGCGATGAAGACTACCCGGGTGTGGCAAGTCTCGATCTCATCGGTCACCGGCAAGCGTGCCGAGCACAAGGACGCGGACTAGGGGAAGAGTGTGAACTCCGGAGGTAGTTTGAAGAAGAGCGACGAGCCGATCGTCGTAGAGCAGGTACTGAACGCGTCCATGGACACGGTCTGGAAGTCCATCACCGAGATTGATCTGATGCGGCAATGGTACTTCGACAATATCCCGTCGTTTCGGCCCGAGGCAGGTTTCGAGACGCAGTTCACGATTGAGCACGAGGGCCGGGTGTTCCCGCACAAGTGGAAGGTGACCGGGGTCGTGCCCGGGCGGAAGATCGTCTACACCTGGAGATTCGATGGCTATGCCGGAGATTCCTATGTGGCGTTCGAGCTGTCTGAGCAGGGCGGCTCCACGAAGCTGAGGCTGACCGCTATCGTGACGGAGGATTTCCCTGAGGGTATTCCGGAGCTCACACGCGAAAGCTGTATCGGGGGCTGGGAGTACTTCATCCAACAGAGCCTGAAGGCGTTCGTGGAAAAGCAATAGGGAAAAGAAGGTGACGATACTCGATACGATCGGCGGCACAAGGCTTCTGCCGCTTGAGCATATGGTGCCGGCGGGAAGTGCCCGAATCGCGCTGAAGCTGGAGTACCAGAATCCCACGGGCAGCATGAAGGACCGGATGGCGCTGGCGATGGTTGAGGCCGCCGAAGCCGATGGCCGCCTGCGGCCGGGTGGATCGGTGGTCGAGTACACGGGCGGGAGTACAGGTGTGTCGCTCGCATTCGTGTGCGCGGCGAAGCGGATCCCCCTGCAAATCGTGACCTCGGACGCGTTCAGCAAAGAGAAGCGCGACCACATGAAGGCTCTGGGCGCTCAACTCACGCTCGTGCCGAGTCCGGGTGGCGGGACGACAAGAGCACTGACGCTCGAGATGATCGAAACGGCGAGAACCCTGGCCGAGGCTTCCGGAAGCTGCTGGATGGACCAGTTGAACAATACCGCTC
>JBATKU010000454.1:0-1550 GCA_049669725.1 Desulfobacterales bacterium | reverse complement strand
TTGCCGCATAGATGGCGACAACAAACGCGCCGCCAGCAAAGGCCAGTACCAGGAACCGAAAGCGCAGGGAGAATTTTAAGATCCCGCGATAAAACCCATAGAATTTTCCCTGGTAGGGATCGCTCTGCTGTTGTTTATCACCGCCGGTGGCCGGTTTTGGTTTTAAAAACCAGTAGCACATACTGGTGGAGGAAAACATGGAAAAAAACCACGACCCCATCAGCAAAATGATCATCACCGAACCCAGCGAGGAGGTGTAGTCACCCGTTGAACCAATTTGAAGCAAAATCGGCCCGAAGGCGAAAACGGTCGTCAGCGTACTGGTCAGCAGGGGGACCGCTAAAGAGTTGCCGGTTTTTAAAACGGCTTCCCTGCGATCCATTCCCGTTTCCATATTCACTTTAATGTCATCAGACACCACAATGGCGTTATCCACGAACATACCCAGTGCAATAATCATGGTGGCCAGGGACATCCGTTCCATATCAATGCCCAGGGCGTACATGGTCAAAATACCGAAAAGCATGACCAGGGGAATAAACGAGCCGACAATCAAGCCGGTTCTAAGCCCGAGCAGCAGCATGACCACCACCAGGACGATGGCCACACTTTCGGCCACATTGACCACCATGTTGCTGACGGCTTTTTTAATGAGCTCGGGCTGGAAGGTCGCAAATTCGAGCACGTAGCCCCAGGGCAGGGAATTCTCTATTTCCTCGACTTCTTGCTTCAACCGCCCGCCGAACTCAACCGCATCAACCCCCCTGAGGATAAAGACACTTAAAACAATGGACTGATGGCCGTTGTAGTAGGCCGGGTTGTTGATCGGCTCCTCGTAGGCCTTTCTGATGGTTGCGATGTCACGCAGCGGAATCGTGGCCTGGGTACCGGAAATCGGGATGAGCACCTCTGCGATCTCCTCGATCGACGTAAACCGGCCCTGGACCTCCACGATGACGTCCACATCGTTGAGGTTTATCCTGCCGCCGGGCAGGAGAATGTTTTGATCGCGCAGACTTTGCCCGATATCTGCGGTATCGATGCCCAGTTGCGCAATCTTGGCGCTGGACACTTCGAGATAGATGCGCTCATCCTGTACACCGGTCAGATCGACCTTCAGGATCCCCTTGAGCATGTTGAGGCGCTCTCTGATTTCACGGGCGGTTTCATGCATTTCCGCCATGGAAAATCCATCGGCCCAAAGCGCGATGGTGGCCACCGACGTATCGCCGAAGGTATCGTCGACCCTCGGTCCGATGGTGCCTTCCGGCAGATCGGGTTTGACATCATCCATCCGGTTGCGCAGAAGTTTCCACACCTGGGGAAGGTTCTCGGAGGGAACTTCATCTTTGATGGTCACATGGACCAGGTATTGGCCGACTTTGGATGTGGAATCCTTAATCTTGTCTATCTCACCCATGCTGCGGATTTTTTCTTCGATGGGCCGGGCAATCAGGCGTTCGACCTGCTCCACCGGCATGCCGGGGTATTTTGCCACCACCAGCGCTTCGCGAATCGTAATGAGGGGGTCTTCCAGTTTCGGAAGGGCC
>JBATKU010000453.1:0-5201 GCA_049669725.1 Desulfobacterales bacterium | reverse complement strand
GATCACCACGCTGTAATCTGTGCCGGCCACAGCTTCTACCTGATGGAAAATCAGCGCCATTGATTCATCTTCAGCCACCAGCCCCGAAAAAGCCCGGGGATTTCTCAGTTCCGAAAACACCTTTTTTTTGCCGAACCGTGCCAGTTCGTCCTGTAGATTATACTTTTCGAGGGTGCGATGAACCAGCGCGATGAGTTTTTCACTGTTTAGGGGTTTGACCAGATAATCTGATGCTCCCAGAGTCATGGCTTGAACTGCGGTTGCGACCTCATCGCTGGCGCTGACAATGACACATTCGGTATTTGAAAATTCAGCCTTAATTTTTTCGAGGACCTCCAGGCCGTTTAAATGCGGCATCATCAGGTCCAGTAAAATAAGGCGGAAAGGATGTTTGCGAACATGACCCAGAACCTTGCGGCTGTCAGAGACGAGCGCCGGTTCAGGCAAACCGGCACTGACCAGCGTTGCTTTGATACTTAACAGGAGCCCTTCGTCATCATCGACAACCAGCACCGGTGTATGTTTCTCGGGAATTGATTCCATGTGATTCTTGTTTCAGAGGATTTAGCCTCAATACTTCTTATATGTTAAAATGATTTGCGAAAAAAATCAAGATTTTCTAATTTTAAATAGTAAATTTTTATAAGGTTTTTAGGAGGTTAAGTGGTATATCGGGAGAAATTTAGAGATAATTTTGATTGCCATAGCCGTTCGAAATTCTGCAATCGTTCAGCGGGCGGCCAAAAGCTTTCGGATAGTTGTTTCCAGGCTTTTTTGCCAGGGCTGCGGTTTTATCCCGAAATGTTTGCTGATACGACCGCAGTCCAGAGCTGAATAAACCGGACGCACCGCCCGGGTGGGATAGTCAGCAGTTGCAACGGGTTCTACCCGCGCTGTCGGGATACCCTCATGCAGGCGGGTCAACTCCATTATCTTTTCTGCAAAGGTATGCCAGGAAATGACACCCCGGCCACAATAGTGGTATGTCCCCCAAGCAATATCAAAACCTGAATGCAGGCGATCGGAAAGGGTTAAAATTGCCAGGGCAAGATCGGCCGAGTTGGTGGGAGAGCCGTATTGATCCGAAACAACCTGGATCTTTGGCTTGATAGTGGCCAGGTTTAGCATGGTTTTGACGAAATTTTGACCGTAGATACCGTATAGCCACGAAGTGCGGAGGATAATATGTTCTTTCAAGCGTTTTCTAATCTCAATTTCTCCTTCGGCCTTGCTCCGGCCGTAAATGCCCAGGGGTGAGATCGGATCCGTTTCAAGGTAGGGTGTGCCTTTCTGGCCGTTGAAAACAAAATCCGTTGATATGTGCACCAGGGGAACTTGATTTTTAGCACAGATTCGTGCAAGATTGACGCAGCCGGTTTTGTTAACTTCAAAAGCAAGGGCCTCTTCACTTTCCGCTTTGTCAACCTGAGTATAAGCGGCCGTATTGATAACCAGATCGGGCTGATGAAGATCGATGACACGGTCAACCTTTTCAAGGTCGGTTATGTCCAGATCATCTTCTGATGGTGCCTGAACCCGACAGCCCCTTAATTTACCTTGCTCGGTAAGTTCACGGCCAAGTTGTCCCTGGGCGCCGGTAATTAATATTTTCATGTGTTTCTGTCCTTTTAAAATCCGTTTAAAAATTTTGGTCGGCCAGATATCCAAATTGACGATCCTTGGCAGAAAGGAGCGGATTTTTCAACGGCCAGTCAATGGCGATGCCCGGATCCGACCACAGGATGCCGCCTTCATCGCCGGGATTGTAATAATCGGAACATTTGTAAGCCACATGGGCGCTTTCGCTGAGAACACAAAAACCATGAGCAAATCCTTCTGGAATAAAAAGTTGGCGCTTGTTTCGCTCTGATATTATGGCCCCGGACCATTTCCCGAAGGTGGCCGATCCCGGCCGAAGGTCCACCCCCACATCAAAAATTTCACCGGAGACGGCCTGGACTAGTTTGGCCTGGGGTTTGGATTTTTGAAAATGCAGACCTCGCAGGATATTTTTCTTAGAAAAAGAGAGGTTGTCCTGTACAAAGGTGCAGTCAATGCTGGCGGCTTGAAATCGCTGGTAATGGTGGGTTTCGAGAAAGTATCCCCGCTCATCTTCAAATACCAGGGGTTCGATGATCAGCAGTCCGTCCAGTGGTGTGGTAATGATTTTCATTCATTCTCCTGTTCATCGATTTTGTCCATTAATTCGACGATCCGGGCATAGGCCTTTAATTCCGTCAGCCATCTTGGGGGTATGGCCTCGGTTCCCAGATGTGCACCTAAAACCATACCGGCGATCAATCCCCTGCCGGCTGAATCCCCGCCGGCCATGGCATTTTCGATTAAAGCTTGGCTCAAATTTTCTTCATACCTGGCGATCAGATGGATGACACTGGGAAAAGCGGCCTCAATTTCGCACATCTGACCAAGATCCAGCATGGTCTGACGGGTATCTTTATCCGCACTTTTCAAGCCGTCATCGACCCATTTTGCATAGGGTTCTCGGACAAATCCAGCATCCAATACCTGATTCAGGGCTGCAACAGGCGCTTCGCCGTGAATTACATTCCAGGCCACCCTGGCAAAGAATTCGGCGCTGTCGATGACCTCGTGATTGTTATGGGTAAGTGCTGTTTGCGATCGAACGCTTTCTATTAGTTTATCCGCATCATGGCGGTAGCAATAGACCAGTGGAGCGATCCTGGCGGCCCCGGCCAGATCATTGGATTCGGAGCCAACTTCGGCAATATCTTTTGCGGCGGCAAAATTGTCCAGGGTTTTTTTGGTGGCTCCGTCAAAATAGCCGTCATAAGATTCAAAGAAATCCTGCCAGCTTTGAGCAAAATGTTTGCGACTAAAACCTGGATTTTCGGCGAGCGATTGGAGCAGCACCATGGTTTGATCACCGTAATGGGTGAAATCTCCCAACTCCTTGGTGGGATGATAGGTCGGTCTTTCAGGCATTAAATAGTTTTCTACCCGCCCCCACTTTTTATCGATGACGTTGGTATTGTATATCCAATGAACACCCATTGAGAGCGCATCGGCCGCAAAAGACGCCAGTACCATGGCGTGGGCTTTATCATTCATCGCTTGTCTCCTTTTTTTAAAAGCGGTATAAACACTGCGAACCTGTTTTAGATAATATTAGACTTATTTTTTGATCTTCAATGTCAGGAAGAAATTATCTGAAACTGTGATCGTAATGGCAGGCGGATGAAGACGGGAGAAGATAGCGCAGGATGAATCATGAGACGAAAGGGGACTTAAGATTTAATTGAAATTTATTTCTTGCTCTGGTATTCGACCTGAATCTTATTCATCATTTTCATCAGTTCCTCCTCCCTGACATAGCCTTTGTCGAGCAGTATCCGGGTAAGGGCTTCCAATTGAATGGAATTGGACACCAACAGTTTCTCTAAACCGGTTCGCTTCTTAGAATCAAATTCTTCCGGTACCGGCAGGTTCTTGGTCGGCAAGTCTTCGATCGGCAAGTCTTCCCTGCGATCCTCTACACTGCGGCGTTCCCTGCCGCTATAATCTGATTTTATCCATCGGCGATTGAAGGCCGAGCGTCTGTCCTGATTACGTGAGTAAATCGGAGATTTCGGATCTGCCATAAAACAATTTCCATGATTGTTTAGGGTGACATTGAGTATCGCCGGTTCCAATTGAACAGCTAAGAATAGTATATTATATCATCTTCTGAAGGTCAAATTAGCGGACCCGGTTGTGGTTCCGGTAGGTAATTACTACCAAGGCGGTCTAAAGGGTTTCATGTATCAGGCCCGGCTTCTCTTCACATCAAAAAGGTCTGAAAGCCCGAGTTCATAAAGTTTTTCTGCCCCAGGATATCCTGTTCCAGGATCCCACCCTCTTAATTGATAAAACTCATCTCGCATTTTCTTGAAGACTTCACGGTCCAAGGTTTGGCCTTTTCGGTTTAAAACAATATCACCCTCACCAGGGACAAGCACATCAGCGTTCATAAAAACAGATTGGACCGGATCAGTGAAATTGAAGTCTGCAATAGTATCATCTTTCTTTGGATTCCAACCTTCCCGTAGAAGGATGGCGCGCTGTTGATTAAAAATGATTTCACCGAATTTCAACAAAGCATCCTCATCCAGTTCTTTTCCGGTGACTGCATTAAATGTGCGGGCTTCCAGGGTTGAATCGCCCACCTTATCGTCTGTATGGTGTGAAAACATCAATGGCCAACAGGAATCACAAAGCCCAAGGCTGTCCTTAACATAAGTGCGATCAATAATGCATGTGGCAGCCATGGCTTTGCCCTCATGGGTATTCAAATCCCAGGCCTTATCATGGCGCCAGAATTTGGCAGCAGCAGCTCGATATACATCCGCAGATACCGGTGTTGATCCGGGATATTGTAAATTCATAACCCACATGCCGATGATCCTGCTGACCTCATGAAGCATGGCAATGGGCTGCCGGGGTTCAAAGGCATAGAGCAAACCATTCATTGGATATTCTCTTGCCGAATAGGTGGCACCGTCACCCACACCTGCAACTTCATTGGCAAAAAGTAGTTTGGCGTCCATGCCTAAGGTTTCGCCGGCTCTCAGGAGCCCTTCTGCAAGGACATCACCCAAACCTTTTCGATAAGCGATCATATTACAAAGCTTTTCAAAGAACTCCCACTTACCCAACTTATCTATTTCAAGACCGGTTTGGGAATCGTTCAAAAAACCGGCCTTGTAACCCTCACTGATCCATTGAACAATATTGGCCATCTCCATGGTACATAATGATAGATTGTTACAAAGCCCGGTTGCATCCAAGGCAGTTTCAGCAGGTTCCCCCGGACGTCCCATCACCCAGGGAAAGTACACAAACATGGCCTGGCACTTTCTAACAACTTCCTTGTTCGATTGGGTTCGGAATGTGGATCGCATGATACAGTCCAAACCACACTGAAAACAAGACGCCTTACCTGTACGGGAAATCTGATCCGGCGGGTATGGATTGAACGACGTGTCCCGCTTATTTAACTTTATTGTCAGCCGATTGAGTTCATTTAATGCAGCAGGATCGCTTACCAGAGGAGATTGAGTCCCTATCACGGCAATGGCTTTTAGATTTTTAGCCCCCAAAACTGCGCCAAAACCACCGGTTGCACTACCCTCATTGTCCGTCATCAGATTAGCACTGCGGCATAGATTCATTCCGGCCGGACC
>JBATKU010000452.1:0-7579 GCA_049669725.1 Desulfobacterales bacterium | reverse complement strand
TCTAAAAATACGCCCAGGTCATCGACCGAAACAGCACGCTCTGAAATGCCGGCCAGCATTTTTTCGTATGCGATGCGCTTTTTCAGCTTTTCTTCTGTCTGCATGGGGTAGGCCTTCGTCATTTAATTCCAGCGACAGGGCGCAGCTGTAACGCCAAGCCCTGTCAATTTTCTGAGAGAGCTTAAGCCAACCCTCTCAGCGTCATCGCGTCACCGTCGCAGGCTAAGACTCGAGCTCAAGGAGATGATTCTCGAGGATCTGGTTCTTGTAATCCCAGGGTCCGTTAATCCCCTCGAGTTGCAGGTACCACTCGGCAGTCTGGACAAGCACCTCCGCCTCAATCGTGCCACAGATCTGCGATGCAATGACATTAACGCCATACCGCGCGGCTTCAGCCTTGAGCAGGTTGTAGACGCGGTGAAGGGGTGTCTTCAGAGGGTTGGTTATTTCGCAGGACACCTCCACGCAAGCCTTGCCCGTTCGACGATGCGTCTGAGGCAGACCGATCACGCCCTGGATGTTGGTGAAGCCTCCGTGTTTGCCGCGCACATAACTGGCCAGCTTTTTCGCAATCGATAAATCCGTCGTGTCCAGTACCACGTTGAAATACGCGTCGTGTTCCTCCAGGGCGCCGACGATGGTGGCTCCCGCCGTCGGATGCAATTTCGCCGGCCCGATGTCGGGGGCCCGCTCCGGATCCACGAGGACGGCCTCTTTAAGTCCCTCGTAGTTGCCCTTGCGGATGAAGGTCAGGCCCTCGTTTTCCGGGCGTCGTGCGTTCTTGCCGGTGAAGTAGATGGGCACGTCGTAGCGCTTATAGAGCTCCTGGCCAAGTTCCTCGGCGAATTGCCTGCATTCCTCAATGGTAGTGTCCTTGGCCGGGTAGATCTCGATAGTGTCCACGGCCCCGATACGCGGGTGGTGACCGTGCTGCTTCTCCATGTCGATGAGCTCGTATGCCTTGCCGGCCGCATCGAGCAAGGCCTCTTTGACCGCCTCGGGGCGACCGATCACCTCGGCCGGCAGACGGTCAAAGTCGGAATCGGGATCGTACCCGATGAGCTTGACCGCGTCGCGTCCCCTCAGCTGGTCCATGATCGCCTCTATAACCTCCGGGTGGGTGCCGTCACTAAAATTGGGGTCCGAGAGAATGTAACTTGCCATTTGCATAGCTCCTTTCGATAAGTGTTCATTAGAATTTACTTTCGACTCGCTTTCCTGCTAGCAGCCAGGACATAAAGAAACTCCAGTCCAAGAGTTGCCGCAGCCAATGCTGTGATTTCGGCATGATCATAAGGCGGGGAGACCTCAACAATGTCCATGCCGACAAGTTTGCAACCCACCAATCCGCGCATAATCTTTAACGCTAAATCAGTGGAAAGACCGCCGATCACCGGTGTTCCGGTTCCCGGTGCAAAGGCAGGATCAAGGCAATCAATATCAAAAGTAACGTAGGCGGGACGATCACCAACCACCTGCTTTATTTCATTTATGATATCGTGGACATTGTGATCCATTACCCAGCCGGCATCCAGCACCGTAAATCTGTGATCTGCTCTCTCATATTCGGTACGAATGCCGATTTGTACGGATCGTTCCGGTACTAAAAGGCCTTCATTAACAGCGTGGTAGAACACACTGCCGTGATTATACAGCCCCGCATCTTTTTCACTGTCGGCATGGGCGTCAAAGTGAATCAAAGCAATATCATCGTGCTTTCGGGCGTACTCCCGCAACAGCGGCAGCGTGATATAATGATCACCGCCAAGCGTCAGCATGCTTTTCCCGGCGGCAATTATTTGAGCCGCATGCTCTTGGAGCCGGGCCACCATTTGGTCTGCGGCGGTAGGGCCAAAACACAGGTCTCCGCCATCGACGACGCCCAGTTCATCAAAGACGCTGAAATTCCAAGGCCAACGATGAAGCTCCCAGTCCAGATGGGTGGATGCCTGACGAATGGCTGTCGGACCGAAACGGGCGCCCGGCCGTATGGTCGCAGCCAGATCAAAGGGCACTCCACTGACGACGACATCCACATCGGCATCAACAAAATCCCGGGACATTTTGCAACCCATAAAGGTTGGAAAATTTAAGACCGGTGATTCATGTGCCCTGTTTGGGGGGTCCGGCATATACATTCTCCAGTTAAATTCCATTCGGTGCCCGAATAAGGGTCAGATTTGACAATTTGTATTGGCGGAAAGAAAGTTCCGGCCGGGAATCAGAGGTCCAGAACCATTCCGACTTCATCGCACTGGAAATATTTCGGACAACGACTGCATTCGCCCCAAACCTTGGGCGGGAGATCCTTGCGGTTTATTTTGTGGAAGCCCAGCGCCCTAAAAAAATCTTCCGTCATGGTAAAAGTAAACAGCCGATGAATACCGATTTGTCTGGCTTCTTTTTTCATATACTCGACGATATTGCTTCCGAGTCCCAGATGCTGGTAATCCGGATGGATCGCCAGGGCCCTGACCTCCGCAATATCTTCCCAGAGCACATGCAGGCTCCCACAGGCCACAATAAGGTTCAATACCTCTTTGGTATCGGTCAGGGTATATACCGGGACATCTTTGTCGCTGGCGATGACGAAATCCCTGATGTTCTCAAATAAATATTGAGGGCCGCGGGGAAGCATTAAGTTTGATGCCGCAAACCCGTTGACCAGTTCGAGAATTTCTTCAACATCCCTGATTTGGGCTTTCTGGATGACAATCCGGCGGTCTTCTTCAGGCTTTTTTATAACTTTCCGAAATTTTTCTTGAGATTTCTTTTTATCCGGCACTCTTTCCGGAGGTAGTTCGACGTATTCCATAATTGTTTTCCTGCAGGTTTAGAATTTATCTTTCAGCTATTTTTTTGTCCGGTAAAAAAAGGAAAATTTTCCGGCAGATCAAAAGATTGTTGGTTGTGGAAGCGGCTTTCCAGCCACGATTCGCTTAACGGTGACTTGTCGATCGCGGCTGGAAAGCCGCTCCCACATAATTAATCGCCTATCGCAATGATTAAGAGAACTCTTCAAATATAACCTGCTCCACGCCATATATATAGGCTATCAGAGCTGCCCGGATCCACATGCCGCAGCGCTCCTGACGCCAGTAGGCAGCCCGCGGGTCTTTATCGATGCTGATATCAATTTCGTAACGTCGGGGCAGCGGATGCAGAATGGCACAGTGGGTTTGGATCATCGACATATGTTCTTTTTTCAAATGAAAATTCGGATAGGTTTCCGCTTCGCTGGTGGGGTTTTCGGAATATTCATTTTGAATCCGGGTCATGTAAATGGCGTCGACCTCCGGCATGATGCTCTCAAAATCCTCGGTTTCCTGAAAAGGGATCCGGTGCTTGCTTAAAAACTCCTTGATGTCATCTTTCATTTTGAATACTTCGGGGGCGACATACACCAGCTCAACATCTTTATAGTTTTTCATCAGATAGCTCAGAGAGCGCACGGTGCGGCCGCGTTTTAAATCCCCCACCATGGCGATCTTCTTGCCGTCCAACCCGCCGATGGTTCTGAACTCCCGTTCCAGGGTGTAAATATCCAGCAGGGCCTGGGTAGGATGCTGGTCGGGTCCTGAACCGCCGTTTAAAACCGGCACGGGGTGGTCGGTCTGATTCAGCACCCAGGCGGTTTTTTCGGCAAACCCGGCTTCCGGATGTCTTGAAATGATCAGGTCAACATAGCTGGCAAAGGTACGAATGGTGTCCTCCGGCGATTCTCCCTTGACCTCGGAACTGGTAGAGGTACCCCGAATTTCTGATATGGTCAGCCCTAAAATGTGACAGGCATTTTGAAAAGACAAAAAAGTACGCGTGGACGGCTGAACAAAATAGAGCATGGCCCGCTTGTGGGGCAGGAGATGCCTGAGTTTGCTCTGTCCCACTTTGGTTTTGGCGAGCAATCGAATCATGTCGGCCAGATTGCACAAAGAGTCCAGGAATTCCCTATCAAACTGCTGGGCATAAATGACATCAAAGACACGTCCGTTTTGCTTAAACGCTTCCAGTTTTTCATCAACGGGTTTGTTAATAAATTCTTCCCATCCTTCGAATTCCTGTTTGGTCTGTTCGGCGTATTTCTCCATTTTTTTCTCCTGCACGGGTTGTTAGGGGTTACTGACTGTCGCCAGTCATCTCTTCTGGCCGGTGGATGTAATGCGGGAAATAAGAGATGAAATTCGATCCTAACCGTTGACTATTACAAAAAAATTATTGTGTGTCAAGACTGGAATGACCACATTATGTTGTGGTATCAAAGCAAATAAGCTGGATACCATCAAAGTAAATTCTAAATCAGTTTCATCAGAAGGTTTTATAAGACAATTAAATTCCAAATCTCAAGCACCAAATTCCAAATAAATCCCAAATTTTAATAACCAATGACCAAGACATTTACCACCGTCGAATTGAATCGCTCTCCAAACCATACTCAGCCGGTGATGATGCCAATGGGCACAACTGTAGACGGATCATTTGTTTGTATTTTTGAATTTGGGTGATTGGAATTTATTTGAGATTTGGTTTTTGGTGCTTGGACTTTCCATGATCAGCATGAAGCATGTAATTCCCTAAAATTACTCAATTAATTAAATGAAAGGGCCCTGTGAATATAAGGTTAATCCTTGATTGCATAGAATTTTTCTGTCATATTCCAAATTTATATATCCCAGAAGTGATAGCAAAGGAATTTTAAATGCCTGTTAAAATACTCCAAGATTCGCTGTTAGAAAAAATTGCGGCTGCAGCGCAAAAGATTTACAATCAACTGCCGGACGGCCTTGAGATTGGATTTCCTCCCAATACTGACTTGGGCCATTTTGCGGTAGGGTGTTTCCCGCTCGCAAAGCAATTCCGTAAATCTCCGGCCGAAATTGCCCGGAAATTAGCCGAAAATATGACCGTCGATGATGTTCTGCAAAAAGCCATTGCAACCGGGCCCTATCTGAATTTAACCGTATCGCCTGCGATTTTGTTCGGTGACATCAGTTCAGAAATTATTTCAGCAGACAACACCTACGGCGAATCTTCATTCGGCCGTAAGAAGCGGGTTATGGTCGAATATTTATCGCCCAATACCAACAAACCGTTACACCTGGGGCATCTTCGCAATGGTGCCCTGGGCATGTCCGTGGCAAGGCTGTATGAATCAACCGGCCATTGGGTTGTCAAGGCTAATTTGATCAATGACCGCGGTGTTCACATATGTAAAAGTATGCTGGCCTGGCAGCGCTGGGGAGATGGATCAACGCCGAAGTCGGCAGGGAAAAAGGGGGACCACTTTGTTGGAGAATGGTATGTGCGCTTTGCCCGGGAGGCTGACGGGGATGACGCCCTGGAAAATCAAGTGCAACAGATGCTCCAGCAATGGGAAGCCGGGGACCGAAAAACGGTGGATCTATGGAAAACCATGAATACCTGGGTCTATGATGGATTTTCCCAAACCTATCATGACTTCGGGCTTGAGTTTGATGTACTTTATTACGAATCCAACACCTACAAACTCGGCAAAGATGTCATCCAGAAGGGTCTGGAAGCAAAGGTATTTGCAAAAGACGCCCACGGCAACACTGTCTTTGAATTACCGGCCAAAGAATTCGGCCGGGAAAAAAATGGCAATGCCAAAAAGGTCACGGTTCTAAGGCCCGACGGCACCAGCCTTTACATCACCCAGGATATCGCCACCTCGATTCTTAAAATAGAAGAGCACAGCCTTAATTTTTCAATATACGTGGTGGGCAGTGAGCAGGAATATCACTTTAAATGCCTGTTTCAAATTCTGGCCGATCTGGGATATAAATGGGCCAAAGATTGCTATCATCTGTCCTATGGCATGGTCTATCTACCCGAAGGCAAGATGAAATCCAGGGAAGGTAAAATTGTTGATGCCGACGATTTGTTGGATGAAATGAAAAAGCTGGCAGAAGATGAAATCCGCCAGCGGGATAGAGATGGAAAGCTTTCTGACAATGAAGTCAAAAGCCGGGCAGAAAAGATCGGCATTGGTGCCGTTAAATTTTATTTGCTGCGGGTCCGCCCCAACCAGAGCATCAATTTCGATCCGGCGGAATCGATTTCATTCGATGGCTTTACCGGGCCCTACTGTCAATACGCCTATGCCAGAATTTTCGGGATATTGGAAAAAGCAGGATCCGCCGGTTTAAATCTGGAAAATTCGGATTTTTCTCAACTCGGTAACACGGAAGAATTGCAGCTGCTGCAAAAACTGATCGAATTCCCCGTCGAAGTCGAGGGCGCCGTCAGGGAACTCAATCCGTCGCGGGTTGCCGTCCATGTCTTTAATACGGCCAAATCCTTTAATCAGTTTTACAATAAACATCAGGTTATCCAGGCCGGCAGTGCACAACTGGTCAGCGCCCGCCTCGCGCTTATCAAAGCGACCGCTGTGGTGTTGAAAAAGGGACTGGATCTATTGGGAATTGAGGTTCTGAAGAATATGTAGGGTTGGTCTTCCTCCTTCGCCTTGCAGACTAAGGAGGCAAGCTGGTTTAAGGTATAAGGCATATAGTTGATTGGGATGATTGAGTTGATTGCAGGGGTCAGATAGTCGAAAAGATTTCAATCCGTTATCCTATTTAACTATTCAACTGCTTCTGGTCGCGGGTTGGGATTATTGAATTGGAAACAACTTTGTGGGAGCGGCTTTCCAGCCGCGATTAGCTCTTTCACAGGGCACAATTGATTGCGGCTGGAAACCCGCTCCCACAATACCGAATATCCTGAGGGTGATATGAACCACAGAATACTGATCAAAATCGGAGGCCGCGCCTTTGAAGACGAAAAGGGATTCCGGGAACTGGCCGAAGCGATAAAATCCGGCAAAAAGATCGAGGTCATCATCGTCCATGGCGGCGGGGCCGAAATTTCCCGGGCCCTGAAAGATGCCGGCCGCCAGACCGAATTCATTGACGGTATCCGGGTCACCCGGGCCGAAGATATTAAAATTGTCGAAGAGGTCCTGTCCGGAACCGTCAATCAGCGCATATCTTCCTGGCTTGATACCAACGGAGTTGCCAGCATGCGGATGTCGGGTAAAACTCAGAGATTATTTGTGGTTGATCCGCTCATTCGGGACGGCCGGGACCTGGGTTTTGTGGGCAAAATCAAACAGGTAAACCCCGCAGTGGTTATCGACGCAATCCAGTCGGGCCAGGTGCCGGTGATTTCTCCCATATCTGCCAATGAAAAGGGTGCCTCCTACAATGTGAATGCCGACAGCGCTGCCGCAGCACTGGCAGCCGCTGCCCAGTGCACCGACCTGGTTTTTATCACTGACGTTCCGGGGGTTCTCATTGGTGAACAAACCCAGCCATCCCTTTCAATTGCATACGCGCAAACTCTGATGGCCGAAGGTGTCATCAAAGGCGGCATGGTGGCCAAAATGGAATCTGCCTTCGAAGCCTTGAATAAAAGTGTTCCCAGAGTTCATATCATCCAATGGCAGGGAGCGCATACCTTGCAGGAAGTTGTTCAACAACAGTGCAATGCCGGGACTACCGTAAGGAGATAGCTTTTAGAAAAAATCTTTGATATCACCAACCGCATCGACGATAAAATC
>JBATKU010000451.1:0-17815 GCA_049669725.1 Desulfobacterales bacterium | reverse complement strand
GCTTCATATTACCGACATTAGCTGGGGTCGGGTCAAACATCCATCAGAGCTATTTTCGGTTGGTGACACGATAGCGGTAAAAATTTTAAGTTTTGATCTGGAAAAGGAGCGTGTTTCTCTTGGTATGAAACAACTCGCGGCCGATCCCTGGTCGATTGCCGCAGAGAAATATGCTGTGGGTTCCAAGGTTACCGGAGTGGTCGTCAGCCTGACCGATTACGGCGCCTTTGTCGAGTTGGAGGAAGGCGTTGAAGGATTGATCCATGTATCCGAGATGTCCTGGACCCGCAAAGTCCGCCATCCTTCCAAAGTTGTTTCCGTGGGAGAAGAGGTTGAGGCGGTGGTGCTCGACATCAGGCCGGAAAGCCGCAGGATATCCCTGGGCATGAAGCAGGTGGTTCCCAATCCCTGGGATGTGATCGCTGAAAAATATCCCGTCGGTACAACGATTGAGGGGAAGATTAAAAATATTACTGATTTCGGCCTGTTTGTTGGCATTGATGAAGGAATCGACGGCTTGGTGCACATATCCGATATATCCTGGATCAAGCGTATCAAGCATCCGTCAGAGCTCTTTAAAAAAGGAGACCTGGTCCAGGCCATTGTGCTGGATATTGAAAAAGAGAGTGAACGATTTTCCCTCGGGATAAAACAGCTGCAGGACGATCCCTGGACAACCGTAGCTGAGCGGTATCAGGTCGGTAAAGAGATAACCGGCACCATTACCAATCTGACGGATTTCGGCGTCTTTGTAGAACTCGAAGAAGGCATCGAAGGCCTTGTGCATGTATCGGAAATCAGTAAGGAAAAAATCAAAACCCCGGTAGGAATGTATAATATCGGGGCTGTTATCACCGCCCGGGTGATGAACATCAACAGTGATGAGCGAAGGATCGGTCTGTCCATCAAACGCATGGAAATCGAAGACGATCAGAATTTGCTCAGCGAATATGTGAACAAAATAGGTCCTGCGACATCTTCATTTGGTGAAATTTTAAGAGAGAATCTGCAGGAAAAATTAAATGAGGAATAGAGTTTGGTCGTTTCATCGAATCGGGCGGAATAGATGTGGTATAGCAGCGGTGTTTATAGCAATCCCGGATTTCCGGTTCTAATCGAGATCCCGCTTGTTACACCGCTTTCTATAACGATGTTTCGAGATACGAAATTTCGGTATCAGTGGTTGTAGAAGAAAACGTTTCAATACCGGGACGTTTTTTTCCCAACTCCTAGAGTGGGTATTTTATATTTTCCTGCCCTGCATCACTCAAAGATACTTACCTCTCCCAGGCCTTTACGGATTACTTCAGGAATATCATCAATCAACATGATGACGCTTGACGGCTGACCGGGCACAATACTGCCGTCAATGACGACATCGATGCGATTTCCAAAATAATCATGAATCAGGGACGCATCATGGAAAATCGTCCCATCCGGCATGGTTGCACTGGTGGTTATTACCGGATTGCCCAACTCCTTTACCAGAGCCAGACAAATCGGGTTATCCGGAACCCGAATTCCGGCAGTTTTGCGTTTGGTCAGCATGATTTTGGGAACCAGCTTTGATCCTTCCAGAATGAATGTGTAGGGGCCAGGCAAAAGTCGTTTCATGGTTTTATAGGCGTAGTTGGAAACCTTGGCATAACGGCTGATGTTTTTTAAGCTGGAACAGACAAAACTAAACGGCTTGCTCTTACTCCGCTGTTTCAGCTGGTAAATCCTTTCGATGGCTTTTTTGTTCATAATATCGCAACCGATCCCGTAATACGTATCGGTTGGATAGACCACGACTCCCCCGGTTTTGAGGATTTCTACGACCTTCAAGATCAGTCGTTGCTGGGGATTTAGCTGGTTAATATTGATAAGCATTTGAATTATCAGTTTTCCATACGATATTTCAGATAATTGGCGTTGCCTGTCCTAATGTTTTCGCATTTATTAAAATCCAGGAAAGGCTTTTTTATTATGGGTACACTCATGATGTCAAGGTTACAATTAAAGATTGCCAAAGACGCGGCCATTTGCTATTCGATTCCAATCATTCTAATCTGAGAGTGACATCTTTGCCAGGATCTTAATTGTGATTTATTTGCATTCTATGATCTGCGGATTTCACCACTAAAACACGAAATTTAGAAAGCACGAAAATTAACTTTTCTCTTTTTCGTGTTTTCATTCTTTCGTGCTTTCGTGATTAATTTATCTGTATTGATGGAGGATACCAATGCCAAAAATTCCACCCGAAGAAGCCTATTCATTTGACGATGTATTGTTGATTCCCAATTATTCCGATGTATTGCCAAAAGATGTCAATGTCAGCACCCGTCTGACTCGAAATATAAGCCTTAATATTCCAATTGTCAGTGCCGCCATGGACACCGTCACCGAGGCGGATGCGGCCATCACCATGGCCCAGGCAGGGGGCATGGGGTTTATCCATCGCAACCTGAGCATCGAGAGTCAGGCCCGGGAGGTGGATAAGGCCAAAAAGTCTGAAAGTGGAATGATTGTCGATCCGGTCACCATCCGACCCGAACAAAAGGTGGGTGAGGTGCTTGAGTTAATGGATCACTACCGGATTTCAGGCGTACCCGTGACCAGCGGGGATCAACTCATTGGTATCGTGACCAACCGGGATCTGCGATTTGAAACTGATCTTGACAGAAAAATAGCTGATGTTATGACCAAGGATAACCTGGTAACAGTTTCCGAGGGAATTTCTCTGGAAGATTCCAAGAAGCTTCTGCACAGGCATCGGATTGAAAAGCTGCTGGTGGTTGACAAAGAAGGACGTCTGACGGGATTGATTACCACCAAGGATATCGAAAAGATAAAAAAATATCCCAATGCCTGCAAGGACAGCAGGGGACGTCTGCGGGTGGGAGCCGCCGTTGGTGTCGGCCCGGATATGTTAGAGCGTGCAGAGGCGCTTCTTAAGGCTGGGGCGGATGTCATATTAATTGACACATCCCACGGCCATTCAGCAAATGTCATCGATGCGGTCAAAACCTTGAAGGGCTCGTTTGACGACTTTGAATTGATCGCCGGTAATGTGGGTACGGCCAGGGGTGCTGAAGACCTGATCAATGCCGGCGTGGATGGTGTCAAGGTCGGCATTGGCGGTGGTTCGATCTGTACCACGCGAATTGTGGCCGGTATCGGGGTGCCGCAAATGACCGCAATTATGAACTGTCGGTCGGTTTCAAGTAAAACCGGAGTGCCGTTGATTGCCGACGGCGGCATCCGATTTTCCGGTGATATTACAAAGGCTATCGGGGCCGGGGCCCATTGTATCATGGTCGGTGGGCTTTTAGCCGGAACCGAGGAAAGTCCTGGAGAGGTGGTTTTTTACCAGGGCCGCAGCTACAAGATGTATCGAGGAATGGGTTCGATTGAGGCCATGAAAAAAGGTAGCAAGGATCGCTATTATCAGAGTGAACAGGCTGAAGACGACAAATTGGTCCCCGAGGGGATTGTCGGCCGTGTGCCGTATAGAGGAACTCTGGCGGCCAATATTTTCCAACTCGTCGGCGGTTTGAAAGCCGGTATGGGATATTGCGGTTGTCGTACTCTGGACGAATTGAGAGAAAAAGCACGCTTCTTGAAGATCAGTGCCGCCGGTATGCGTGAAAGCCATGTTCACGATGTGATTATTACCAAGGAGGCTCCAAATTATCGGCTGGAGTAGTTGATTGAGTTGAATGGTTGATTAGTTGATGAAGTTAGAGGATTTCAGCCTATTTGACTAACCGGCATCCCTGCAATCAACTCAATCAATTAACTTAATCAACTATATACAAGCGAGAAAGTAATATATCCCATGACAACATCTAACCCCCCTGACTTTGTCCATCTTCATGTTCACACCCAGTACAGCCTGCTTGATGGTGCCATACGGCTCGACAATCTGCTGCAGCGGGCATCAGAATTCGGCATGCATTCGGTGGCCACCACTGATCACGGCACGATGTTTGGGGCCGTTGAGTTTTATGAGAAAGCCACCAAGGCCGGCATCAAACCAATCATCGGCATCGAAATTTACGTTGCACCGCGAACCCGTTTTGATAAGACGCCCCTGGACAATAAGGGGCTGTCACATTTGATCCTGCTGGCTGAAAATCAGGAGGGTTACCGCAATCTTTGCAAACTCGCCTCCGCCGCTCAGCTGGAAGGTTTTTATTACAAGCCTCGCATCGACAAGCAGATCCTCAAAGAATACAGTAATGGACTGATCGGTATGACGGCCTGTTTGCACGGAGAGGTCCCGCGGCGGATTCAGGACGGCCGGATGGAGCTGGCCGATGCCGCCGCTCAAGAATACCTGGAGATCTTCGGAGAAAATAATTTTTATCTGGAGGTGCAAAACAACGGCATCGACATCCAGGAGCGCGTCAACGAAGCACTTTTGGACATGAGTCAGCGGCTGTCGATTCCGTTGGTGGCCAGCAATGACTGCCATTATCTGGACCGCGAAGATGTGCGTGCCCATGATGTTTTGTTGTGTATTCAAACGGGCAAAACCATCCATGATTCCAACCGCCTGAAATTCAGAACCGATCAGCTCTATTTTAAATCCAAAGAAGAGATGCACCGGTTTTTCAGCTCCTATCCGGATGCTATCAGCAATACTGTGGATATCGCCCGGCGCTGCAATCTGGAATTTGATTTTAACACCTATCACTTCCCTAAATTTGATACCGGTTCAGAACAGTCGGTGGATGGCCTGTTTGAAGAAAAGGCATGGAAGGGATTTGACCGTATTCTAAAGCGGGTAAAGAGCAGAAATCCGCAGATAGATGAGACCGTGTATCGCGAGCGCCTCCAATATGAAATCAAGGTCATTAAAGAAATGGGGTTTACGGGCTACTTTTTGGTTGTTGCCGATTTCATTTTCCACGCCAAAGAGTCCGGCATACCGGTGGGACCCGGCCGGGGGTCGGCCGCCGGCAGCCTCGTGGCCTACAGTCTGGGTATCACCAATCTTGATCCCATCAGCCATGGCTTGATTTTTGAACGGTTTCTCAACCCGGCCCGCAAAAGCATGCCGGATATCGATGTGGATTTTTGCATCGACGGCCGGGAGGATGTTTATAAATACGTGGCCGATAAATACGGCGGTGGCGATTATGTGGCCCAGATCATCACTTTTGGAAAGCTCAAAACCCGTGCGGTGATACGCGATGTGGGCCGAGCACTGGACATCCCCCTGCGCGAAGTGGATGCGATTGCCAAAATGGTGCCGGATGTATTGAATATCAGCCTCGACGGCGCCCTCAAACAGGAACCGCGGCTGGCGGAGCTGGCTGAAAAAGATCCCAATGTGGCCGATCTGATCAGGATCTGTCGGGTGCTCGAGGGCCTCCCGCGACATGCGTCCACCCATGCCGCCGGTGTGGTGATTGCCGACAGGCCCCTGATCGACTACCTCCCGCTTTACAAGGGGAAAAAGGGGGAGGTGGTGACCCAGTTCGACATGAATATTGTCGAGAAAATCGGTCTGGTAAAGTTTGACTTTTTGGGTTTGCGCAACCTGACGGTGATTGCCAAGACCCTGGAATTGATCCGCCGACAGGGACAAACCCCCCCGGATCTGGAAGAAATCGAATTGTCCGATCCGGACACATACCGGCTGCTGGCTGCCGGCGACACCACCGGTGTTTTCCAACTGGAAAGCTCGGGCATGAAAGATTTGCTCGTGCGGTTAAAACCGGAGTTTTTTGAAGATATTATCGCACTGGTGGCTCTCTATCGTCCCGGACCCATGGAAAGCGGAATGATTGACGACTATGTGGCACGCAAACACGGCAAAAAATCAGTGCAATACCTGGTTCCCGAGCTAGAACCCATATTGAAGGAGACCTATGGGGTTATCGTTTATCAGGAGCAGGTCATGAAGATTGCCGGCACCCTGGCAAATTATTCCATGGCCGAAGCCGATGATTTGCGCAAAGCGATGGGCAAGAAGATTCCCGAAATTATGGCCGGGCACCGGCAGCGGTTTATTCGGGGGGCTGTGGAAAACAAAATTGCCGAGAAAAGCGCCAAGAACCTGTTTGACCTGATTGAAAAATTCGGGGGATACGGCTTCAACAAATCTCACAGCGCCGCCTATGCCCTGATTGCTTATCAGACTGCCTATCTTAAGGCCCATTATCCGGTGGAATTTATGGCCTCTTTGTTGACCAGTGAAATGCACTCCACCGATGGGGTTGTGAAATTTATTGCCGAATGTCGCCATCACGATATTCCCATTCTGCCGCCTGATATTAACCAAAGTGAGGTGGAATTCACAGTGGACGGCTCACAGATACGCTTCGGGTTGGTGGCGGTTAAAAATGTCGGTGAAAGCGCCATTGAATCCATCACTGCCTGCCGCAAGGAACAGCCATTTGAAACGTTTTTTGATTTTTTAGAGCGGGTAGATTTGAAAAAAGTAAACAAGCGGGTTATCGAAAGTCTGATAAAATGCGGGGCCTTTGACGTAACCGGCGCCAAACGCTCCCAGTTGATGGCAGCGATCGAAAGTGCTCTGGAATACGGCCAGCGGGTCCAGAAAGAGCGCAATGATCCCCAGATGGGTCTGTTCGGCAGCAGCGACAACCAGCCCAGTATCAATGCACCGAGTTTACCTGAAATCGGTGAATGGGATGAAAAGCAGTATCTGGCGTTTGAGAAAGAATCCCTCGGCTTCTATCTGAGCGGTCATCCCTTAACGCGCTATGAAGAATTGCTGGATAAGTTCACCAACTCCGATGCGATTTCCATCAAGGAGTTAAAAGATGGGGGCCTGGTGCGGATTGGCGGACTTATTCAGAGTATCAAGACCATCACTACCAAGAAAGGGGAGTTGATGGCCTTTGTAACGATCGAGGACATGCACGGCACCGCTGAGGTTATCGTCTTTTCGCGTGTGTTTGCCGGTACAAGGGATCTGTTGGTAGAAGACCGTCCCGTGCTGGTTCAAGGGCAAGTCCAAAAGGACGAACAGGCGGTTAAAATACTGGCTGATGAGGTAATACCCATAGAAAAAGCCGAAGAAACCTGGGCGGCCAGCATTCATTTTAGGCTGGAAATAAGCCGCACGGACCGCGAGACGCTTTCAGATCTGCACGCCATTTTTGAAAGGCATCCCGGACCCTGTCCGGGATTTCTTCATTTGCAAAGCCCTGATAAAACGGATTCGATCATTGCCCTGCCGGATACGTTGAAATTAAAAGCGGGCGGTACTCTGACCCGGGAGGTGCACAATTTCCTCGGCTACCATGCAGTGGAAACACGCTGTCAGGCGGTGGCATCCTCAGCGGGGAATAACGGGGTTAACCGAAACGGCAGAAACAGGAGACCACGGAATGGGGGATTTGGCAGATAAAGTCTACGCTATTTTGCTGGCCGGCGGAACCGGTACCCGGTTGTGGCCCGTCTCTCGGCAACTTTATCCAAAGCAACTGGTAAAATTTATCGGCGATGATTCGCTGGTGCAAAGCACGATAAAGCGCTTGTCTCCTGTACTGGATGCGGCTTGCGTGCGGATCGTTTGCGGAGAGCAGCATTTTCATGAGATCGCCCGCCACATGCAGGACATCGGTTTGCCTGCCGCCGGCAAAATTATCTGCGAACCCAGCGGTCGCAACACAGCGCCGGCCATTTTGCTGGCGGCATTGAATGTGTTGAATACCGACCGGGATGCGGTGTTATGTGTATTCCCGGCCGATCATGTCATCGGTGAGATTGAACGTTTTCATGACCGGCTAAAAGCGGCCATCCGGCTGGCGGATCAAGGCTATGTCGTTGCTTTCGGCATCACACCCCATTATCCGGAAACCGGCTATGGCTATGTTGAAGGCGGTCAGGAGGTAGCTGACGGTGCCTTGACCATCAGTCGATTTGTTGAAAAGCCGGATAAAAAAACTGCTCAACAATACCTTGCGGCCGGCAATTATTTTTGGAACAGCGGTATGTTTGCTTTTAAAGCATCCGTTATTTTAGAAGAGTTTCGTACCTACCAGCCCGATCTTCTGGAACATTTGAATACGATATACGATGGCACCCACTCGATTGCCAAAGCAGATTATGATCAACTGCCGGACATATCCATTGATTACGCCATCATGGAAAAAACTGCCCGGGGTGTGGTTTTGCCTTCCGATTTTGGCTGGAGTGATATCGGCTCCTGGAAATCCCTATATGATTTTTTACCCAAAGATGACGATCTCAACGTAATTGACGGCGACGTTATCACCAACGATACCCAGCGCTGCTTTATTCTGGGTCGCGATCGTTTGATTGCCACCAACCATCTCGAAAACATGGTGGTCGTGGAAACACCCGATTCCATATTCGTCTCTGACATCGATCACAGTCGAGATGTCAAGTCCATTGTGGCCCGCCTGAAAGCCAAAGGCCGCCAAGAATATCATCAACATCGCAGCATACATTTTCCCTGGGGCAGCAGGACGCTGCTCGAGCAAAAAGATGGTTATACGGTTTTCAGACTGCAGGTCTATCCTTCATCAACCCTTCAGGCAGAGGTGGCCGCTGGCGCTTCCATGCACCTGATTGTGGTAAAGGGGCCTGCCGGGGTAGACGCAACCGGCAAAACGCAGAGCTTAAATCAGGGTCAGGCCCTGACCGTATCGGCGCCGGGCGTTGTCCGTATCGAAAATAGATCTGAAGAACCCATTCACCTGATTCAGGTGCAATTGAGGGCATGACAGGTTGCGAGTTGCGAGTTGCGGGTGGCGGGTTACGGGTTGCGTGGTGAGAAACAGACAATCCCAAATCTCCAATCCCAAATCATTTATCCTGCCACCCTGATTCTTTGGTTTCGAGGATTGTCTAATGCCTAAAGTATACGGATCCGTTGAGCTACTGGAGGATGTCCACAAACGGGAGTTATGTATCGGTTGTGGTGCCTGTGTGGATCTTTGCCCGTATTTTAAAAATTACAAGGGCAAAACCTCTCAGCTGTTTCCCTGTGCCCTGGAACAGGGGCGTTGTTTTGCGTATTGCCCCAAAGCCGAAGTCGATCTGAACGAACTTACCCATAAAATCTGGGGTGTCGACTACGATGGCAGTCCTTTGGGATCCTACCGCAAAGTGCTGGCATCCCGGGCCGGAAGGCAGATGGAAAAACGCGGGTTTCAGGCGGGCGGCACGGTTACCTCCTTGATGGCCTTTGCCTTGAAAAATAGGCTGATAGATGCGGCTGTATTAACCGACCGGGATGGTTTGACCCCGATTCCCCGTCTGATCACCGATTGGAAGAAAGTTGCCCGATGCGCTTCATCCAAGTTTATGGCCTCCCCGACTTTGTCGGCTCTCAATACCGGGGTGAGGGAAGGATACAACCGCCTTGGCGTTGTCGGCACACCCTGCCAGATGACGGCCGTGGCCCAGATGCGCAGCAACCCCCTGGAAAAGGAGGAACATAACGTTCCGGTTGCCCTGAGCATAGGCTTATTTTGCAACTGGTCGGTGGACACCCGGCAGCTGATCGGCTTGCTGGCCGAACGGTTGAAAATCTCTGAAATACGTGGCATGGACATCCCACCACCACCGGCCGGCATCATGACATTAGAAACAGACAACGGGCGGGTGGAGGTTGCGCTTTCTGAAATTAAGCCGCTAATTCCGCACACTTGCTATATCTGCCCGGACATGACCGCGGAATTTGCCGATCTTTCGGCCGGCATGTTCGAAGGTCGGCCGGGTTGGAACACTCTGATTGTGCGTTCGGAGGCGGGCGATGAGATCGTTGAGCAGGCCGGCAAAGAGGGTTTCATTGAAACCGAGGATTTTCCGGAAGAAAATCTGAAGCATTTGTCGAAAGTTGCAGCTGAAAAAAAAGAGCGATCGCTGCGAACCTTAATCCGCAGGGGGCTTATCAATAATCCGGGCGATGAACGAGCGGCCATCCGGATACCGCAGGGGGTCGTTGATAAGATACTTGGTGCTGCTCGGGACTGAGACTGGAATCAATGGCTTATTTTGGCAGCTGGAGCGTAGCTAATCTATTAGCATAAAACAGCAGAACGTCGAACATCGAACATCCAACATCGAACGTCCAATGTTCGATGTTCATTATAAAGCCCTTTAAGTTCTAAAGGATTACCGGAGGAAATATGTCATCAATTTTAGATGGCCAACCGGGAACCCGCCACTTGCTCATGGGCAACGAAGCCATTGCCCGGGGGGCACTGGAGGCCGGTGTTGCTGTGGTTGCCGGATACCCGGGAACACCCTCATCCGAGATTATTGAAACTCTGGCCCGCGTATCAGCGCAGCAAAATTTGTACGTCGAGTGGTCGGTCAATGAGAAAGTGGCCATGGAAGTTGCGGCTGCTGGATCATTTGCCGGGCTCCGTTCCATGTGCGTCATGAAACAAAACGGTGTGAATGTGGGATCCGATTTCCTGCTGCATCTGGCGATTACCGGAACCCGCGGGGGAATGGTGCTGGTGCCCTGTGATGATCCGGGGGCGCTTTCCAGCGCTAACGAAGGCGAATCGCGACACTTCGCCCGGATGCTCGAAATACCGCTGCTGGAACCTGCTGATTTCCAGGAAACCAAAGACATGACCAAATGGGCCTTTGAACTCTCCGAGGAAATCCAAAATGTGGTCATGGTTCGCAGTGTTACCCGCCTGTCCCATGCCAGCGGAAACGTCGTCTTTGGCAACCTGCCGGATCTTGAGAAAAAAGCATTTTTCAAGCATGACGGCAATATCATGGATCCCCTGCAGGGCCCCATGTCAAGTTTGCCGGTTGTCTTCAAACATGGCCGGCAACAGGAAAAACTTAAGCGGGTCATCGCCGGATTTGAGGTGTCGGCCTTCAATGCCTACAGTGGGCCCCGGGCCCCTGAATTGCTGTTGATTACCGGAAGCGTTTGCTATCTTTACAGCAAAGAAGCCATCAATCTGCTGGGAGTCGAGGACCGGGTCGGATTGCTGAAATTGGGAACCACCTGGCCGCTTCCGCCACAGTTGATGGAAAAATACCTCGGCACTGCCGACAAGATTCTGATAGTTGAAGAGGTCATTCCGTTTCTCGAAGAAAACGTCAAAATTATAGCTGCCGAGCTTGCCCTGAAAATCGGCTCAAAAACTTTTTTCGGCAAACGGGAAGGATCCCTGCCCCAGACGGGGGAAATGAATTCGGACCATGTGGCGGCAGCGCTGTCAAAAATTTTATCGGTAGCGCACGAGGCCGTACCGGAAGCATATTCCGCAAGAGCCAAAGAACTGAGTGATGCCGGAGCCCCGGGACGGGATCTCACATTTTGTGCCGGCTGCCCCCATCGTGCCTCCTTTTGGACGATTCACAATACCCTTCAGATGGATGGCCGCGAAGGGTTTGTATGCGGGGACATCGGCTGTTATTCTTTGGCCATACTGCCCACGGGGTTTAACACCCTCAAGACGCTGCATGCCATGGGTTCAGGTATCGGCTTGGCCAGCGGCTTCGGCAAGCTGGCACAATTTGGTATGGAGCAACCGGTTGTGGCGGTTGTCGGGGATTCCACCTTTTTCCATGCCGCGCTGCCGGCTTTGATCAATGCCATTCACCACCAGTCGGACATTACCATTGTTGTGTTGGATAACAGCGGCACGGCCATGACAGGATTTCAATCCCATCCGGGTCTGTCTGTGGATGCAACCGGAAACAAAGCGTCGGCCATCGATGTGGTTACACTATGCCAGGCCATGGGGGCCACGGTAAGGGTCAGCGATCCGTTTGAGCCAGGGACAACCCGGCAGACCCTCTTGGACCTTCTCGAGATCAAGGGGCTGAAGGTGTTGGTTTTAAAGCAGATGTGCGCCTTGAGTCCTGAAAAAAAAGCCAAAAAAATGTTTGAGGTGTCCGTTGATGAGACGGTTTGCATCGGCCAGGCCTGCGGCTGCAATCAGTTGTGCACCCGTATATTCAAATGTCCCGGCCTTAATTGGGATAAGGAGCATCTGGTTTCCAGAATCGATGAGGTTATTTGTGTCGGTTGCGGTATGTGCGCCTCCATATGTCCTGCGGGCGCTATCCGGAAAAAGGAGGTAGCCTAGACCATGCAGCAGGTGCACCTCCCATATGATCCCTATAATCTTATTATCACCGGTGTCGGCGGGCAGGGCAATGTAATGGCTTCCCGAATTTTGGGAAACATGCTGTCCCGCAAAGGGTTGAGTGTAACGATCGGCGAAACTTTTGGGGCCTCCCAGCGCGGGGGATCGGTAATGAGCCATTTGCGGATATCAACGGTTTCAAGCTGGTCCCCGCAAATTCCCAAGGGTCAGGGCCACCTGGTAATTTCATTAGAACCCACAGAAGCCATGCGCGTATTGGTGAATTACGGAAATCCGGCTATCAAGGTTCTTTGCAACACCAGATCCATCCACGCCATCGGAGTAATATCCGGAGAGCAGCAGTATCCCGACCTTGCTGATATTAAATCATGGGTTGCCGAACTGTCCGAAGCCGTCTGGTTTATGGATGCCACCGAAAAGGCCATGGAGCTTGGCAATCCGATATTAGGAAATATTATGATGATCGGTGCCGCCGCCGGCATCGGCGCTCTGCCGTTGGACAGGGAGGATTTTGAGGCTGCCATCGCCGAGAATCTGTCCCTCGACAAACAGGAATTAAACCTCAAAGCCTTTGATATGGGTGTCGGGATGGTGAAATGAGAATTTGGCTACTGGTCGCTGGTTTTCAGGCACGGAATGCTGGTCTCCGGGTGCTGGCGGCTTGATACTGGATACTCCCTACTGAAATATGCAGTTTTACCCGATTGATCCGAATCCCCACAACAAACTTCTAAAGAACATATCAATTCGCACCTGGTTCATCAAAATTTTGAAATTTTATCACCTTTATGGTAATTAAATTGATCAGTACAACCAATCGTTTTTGAGGAGTCAATATTGGCGCTTTACCAATGGCAGATCATCGTCCTTGCTTTTTTCTGTGTCAGCGTGACCTTGCTTATCGTCGGGTTGCTCATACAGCGGTCGCGACACGGCCTGGCGAAGGATTCATTGCGCACCAGTAAAGAGCGATATCTTTTGGCCCTCGCAGGTTCCACCGACGGCCTCTGGGACTGGGACATCCTGTCGGACACCGTTTTTTACTCCGACAGTTTCAGAGAAATCCTTGGGTACTCGTCCGAGGAGTTTCCCGCAAGGATAGATTCTTTCCGCAGCCGACTGCATCCCGAGGACGCCGAGGCTATCTGGGCCGCGATCGAACGCCATCTTCAAGAGCGTGTTGGATACAAGGTCGAATACCGCCTGCAAACAAAATCCGGCGATTACCTGTGGTTCCTCGCACGTGGCCAGGCCATCTGGAACAGCGCGGGAAAAGCGATTCGGATGTCCGGGTGGATTCAGGACATCACCGAGCGCAAGCAGGGCGAGCTTAATCTTAAGGCGGCTCTTTCCGAAATAAAGGAGTTAAAAGAAAAACTTGAGGTCGAGAGAGCGTATCTGCAAGAAGAAATCAAATTAGAATACAACTATGAGAACATTATCGGTCAGAGTGACGGGCTCAATTACGTGCTCTATAAGGTGGAGCAAATTGCCCCCAGCGATACGACCGTTCTCGTTCTCGGGGAGACCGGAACCGGCAAGGAACTGGTGGCCCGGGCCATTCATGGCTTGAGCCCGCGCAAGGATCGGACCTTAGTGAAAGTGAATTGTGCCACACTGCCTTCAAACCTGATTGAAAGTGAGCTGTTCGGCCACGAGAAGGGCGCTTTCACCGGTGCCCATGCCAGACAGTTGGGGCGCTTTGAAGTTGCCAACGGCGCCACCCTTTTTCTGGATGAGATCGGCGAGCTGCCGCTGGAACTGCAGCCCAAACTGCTGCGGGTGATCCAGGATGGTGAGTTTGAACGGCTGGGAAACCCCGGTACGATTAAAGTCGAAGTGCGGTTGATTGCCGCCACCAATCGTAATCTGGAAGAGGAAGTCCGCCGGGGCCAGTTTCGGGAAGATCTTTGGTACCGGCTAAATATTTTTCCGATTACGGTGCCCCCGCTGCGAGAGCGGATGGAAGATATTGCCCTGCTGGTAGATTTTTTTGTAGATAAAATATCCAAGCGACTGGGCAAATCCATTGAAAGCATCCCTGTGAGCGTCATGAACACCCTGCAGGAGTATCACTGGCCCGGCAATATCAGGGAGCTTGAAAACGTCCTGGAGCGGGCGGTGATCAACTCTTCGGGGCCCAAACTGCACCTGGTGGATGACCTGAAGAAACTGCACAAGGATTTAACGGCCACGCAAAAAACGCTGGAGGCGGTTGAGCGCGACCACATTCTCCGGGTACTTGAGCAGACCAATTGGAAAGTGAGCGGCAAAGACGGGGCTGCCGAAATCCTCGGGCTCAACCGCAGCACGTTGCGCGCCCGCATCCGAAAATTAGATATCCACCAGCCTTAAGCATGCGGGGTCCAGCTCCTTTGTGACGCGAACCATGATATCTAAAACAAAAACCTGGTCTTCTGCCACCATCTGTAAGGTATACCGTTAAAGGACAATTTACCTGCCAAATCGCCTGTTCCGCGGGGCTTTCCTCAAACAACAACCTGACAATTTGTATCCCCTCACCCAGAGCTGTAAACAACACTTCAAGGGTGCCAAACATGGTCACATATGACCATTGGTCATATATGATCATATTATGGTACTAACTCATCCCGCCTCGAGCAGTCGCTTTTATAAAATATTATTCTAAATATCAATACTTTAGGTTAATATAAGTTGAATTGAGTCTGTCTGGCACGAAGTGTGAAGGTATGAGTGCGGACAGTTTGAATATTTTTAATAGCTGCCTGGCGGGAAAATGCCCGGGCTATGATAGCTAACGTGTGTGTCTTGTCTTTGATAAGAGGAGGGTTCTCGTGATCATTATTAGGATAACCATGAATGCACTTCTGGAAAAGCAGACAGAGGTTATGCAAACGCTTCTCTCAATGATTGAACCTACCGAAAATGAGAGGGGTTGCCTGAGCTTTCACGCTTTCCGGGACATCGAAGACAAGAACGGTTTCGACCTGATCGTGGAGTGGAAAACCCGCGAAGATCTGGACCATTATATTCGGTCAGACAGATTCAGTGTTTTGCTTGGAACAAAAAGCCTTTTAGGCGAACCGCCGCAAATTGAAATCCACACGATTTCCCATTCGGAAGGAAATGAGGCCATAAATGCCATTAGGAGCAAAAGAACCCAATAGAGCCTATTTGGATCGATGCGGTTGGGTTGCCGTTCTGGTAGGTGATAGCCCGCAGCAAGGAGTCTCATAATATGAAGGTTCTTCTTATTTACCCCAAATTTCCAGATACTTTCTGGTCTTTCACGTACGCCCTGAGTTTCATCGGAAAGAAAGCGGCCTTCCCGCCGCTTGGTCTGCTAACCGTCGCGACCCTCTTACCAGAAGAATGGCCCAGGCGCCTTGTGGACGTAAATGTGGATAGCCTTACGGATAATGACCTTAAATGGGCGGACATGGCCTTTATCGGAGGCATGGCGGTTCAGCGCAAATCGGCCAGTCAAATCATTGCCCGCTGTAACGCGTCAAATTTAAAAGTCGTTGCCGGGGGGCCGCTATTTACTTCGGAACCCGATGAATTCAAGCAGGTGGATCATCTTGTGCTCGACGAAGCGGAACTCACACTGCCGGCCTTTTTGGCGGACTTGCAAAACGGACAACCGAAAAAGGTATACCGGGCTCCGCATTTCTGCGATCTTGGCGACACGCCGACTCCCTCGTGGAATCTTATAAAAATGAAACGATATGCGTCCATGAACATCCAGTTTTCCAGAGGATGCCCGTTCAACTGTGAATTCTGCAATGTGACGACTTTATTCGGTCACCGGTCGCGCTTAAAAACACCTCAGCAAATCATCTCGGAACTGGACCGTATTTATGCTTCCGGCTGGCGCGGTAGTATATTTTTTGTTGACGACAATTTTATTGGAAATAAGCGTTACCTTAAAACACATTTGCTTCCCGCCCTGATCGAATGGCGCAGAGATAAAAAAGGATGTGTTTTTTTCACGGAAGCCTCCATCAATCTCGCCGATGACCCTCAACTCCTGGACATGATGGTAACGGCCGGATTCGATTCCGTTTTTATCGGCATCGAGTCGCCCGATGAGACCAGCCTGACCGAATGTCATAAAACCCAGAACAAAAACCGGGATCTCCTGGAAAGTGTCAAGATTATCCACCGTTCAGGGTTACAGGTGATGGGCGGCTTTATTGTGGGCTTTGACAGCGATACGCCCTCTATTTTCCAGCGGCAGATCGATTTCATTCAGAAGAGCGGAATCGTAACCGCCATGGTTGGACTGCTCCAGGCCCCTCCGGGAACGCGTCTCTTTGACCGGCTGCAGCGGGAAAGCCGGGTTGTCAGTACCTTTTCCGGAGATAATGTTGATGGAACAACCAATATCATTCCCCGAATGGGACTAGACAGGCTGATGGACGGGTATCAATCGATTATGAAACAGATTTATTCTCCTAAAAACTACTACCGGCGGGTCAGAACTTTACTGAAGGACCTGAAGGCGCCTGAAATAAACCAGCCCATAAATATCCAACGGTCCCTTTCACTCTTTCGATCCGCTTTCCGGCTCGGGGTTTTGGGCAAGGAGCGTTTTCATTACTGGCCACTGATGCTCTGGACCCTTTTCTGCAAGCCCAAACAGATATCAGTGGCAATAACTTTATCAATCTACGGTTATCATTACCGTCGAATATGCGAACTATATATTCTTTAAGAAAGGCTGCATTCGGAGCGCTTGCAAAAATGAAGTCATAACCGGAAAAAATGTAAAGGACCTTCATATCCAAGTAAAACGGCCAGGGCCGATGACCTCCTCGACTCATGCACCGCCGGGTCATCACAAGCAAAAATATCACAATATAATTCAGCGAGGTATTATCAATGAAAGAAGAAACTGCAGGGAAAATTAAGTATGGCGTTTGGAGTCTTATTATTGGGGCAGTCGTCGCAATGATCATCGGTTTTGGGTGGGGGGGGTGGACAACCGCCGCTACTAACCAGAAGATGTCAGATGAGGCTGTCCTGGCGAGTCAGGCGGCGATCTGCGTTGCCCAATTTATGAAGCAACCGAATCATGAGGAAAAACTTAAAGAATTAGGGGAATTAAGTACATGGAAGAGACCTGAATTCATTGAAAAAGAAGGCTGGGATAAAATGCCCGGGCAGGAAAAGGCTGACTATTCTGTAAGCCGAGCATGCGCCGATGGGCTTGAACTTCTTATCAAAGAATGAGTTGGCGGTTAAAGGTAATCCACGTGTGGGTTACCTTTTTCAAATTACGGGATAAGAAAGTTTTTTGAAAGGAATTAAGGAGAATTGATGGGCGACAAGGGAAAAAGAGATAAAGGCAAACGCGAAGAACAGAAAAAAGGCAAGCAAACACTAATAGAAAAGCGGAAACAAAAAAAAGGCAAAAAGAAATCGATTTGGGCAATTGAAAGATAAGCGTAAAGCAAAAAGGTAGCGGTTATGACATCTGTTATTAAATATTATGAGGGAATCGACTCGGTTGCCGTAATCGGCACCTATCTGCCCCGCCAGTGCGGTATTGCGACCTTCACGACTGATCTGGTTGAAGGCATATCGGCGGAAGCCCCCGATATTTATTGCTGGGCGGCTGCCATGAATGACAAACCTGAGGGATATCCTTATTCAGAAAAAGTGCGCTTTGAGATCAACCAGAACAAGTTGACCGATTATAGTGTTGCATCTCAATTTTTCAATATCAGTCAGACGGATATTGTCTGCTT
>JBATKU010000450.1:0-1891 GCA_049669725.1 Desulfobacterales bacterium | reverse complement strand
TCTTTGCTTCAGTGACTTATGCTGACAACGGCATTATTAGTATAAAAAGTGCCCATGATGTAAAGACAACAGTCGACCGCCTCGAAAGCATACTAAGAGAAAAAGGCATGACTGTGTTTATAAGAATCAATCATGCAGAAGGGGCGCAAAAGGTTGGGAAAAAGCTACGCCCGACCGAATTGATTATCTTCGGCAATCCTAAGGTGGGCACACCACTGATGCAGTGTGGACAGAGCGTTGGCATCGATCTACCCCAAAAAGCTCTCATCTGGCAAGATGAAGCGGGGCAAGTCTGGCTATCCTATAATGACCCTAAATATCTGGCAAGCCGCCACAGCATAAAGGAATGTGTTGAAGTTATTAAGAAAATAGAGAAAGCGCTGGGAAACTTTGCGATGATGGCTACCATGCCGTAAACCAAGAGCCTAGCAATTCATTCGAGGCGCTGGCTCACTTAGCTGCAAAAAGGAATTGCTTAAAGATCATGAGGGAAAGATCACCACAGATACTAAGATACATTAATCTCTTTCGGCATGTCTTGAATCCTAGTAAGTATCTGGCATTGAAACTTGGATTTACTCGTGAAGATCCACTCGAGTTTATTTTGAAGGGTGGATTGAGGCTGTGCGTTCCAAGGATTCGGCTTCACGACTTCAAAATGATCATCATGGACAACTGCTATTTGAAAGGATTCAAATCGAATGTTTTTTCCGACATCGGAGAGATGGTTGTGGTCGATGTGGGAGCGAATCTTGGCTTCTTCTCTCTCTACGTAAAGAGCATTTTCCCTGACGCAAGAGTCTATTGTATAGAACCTTTGGAGGAAAATTATGACTTCTTATTACAGAACATACACATGAATGCTCACATTGAAGACTCACTTATCACCTTGAAGGCGGCTATCTGCTCCGAGAGTGGGACAATCACCCTTTACGCCTCGAAAAATGAAAGGTTCCTTACGGCAGCTTCTGTACTTCGCACAAATTGTGAGACTATACGATACCAGGTTCCAGCCTTGAGTTTTGCGGACTTCTTTTCCCAATATAGCCTTGACGAAGTTTCCTTGTTGAAGCTGGATTGTGAAGGAGCAGAATATGATATTCTGTATAATTGCAACCAAGCAGACTTGGAAAAGGTTGATAATATTGCAATCGAAGTACACAAAGGAGCAGGCGATCAGGAGAATATAGAAGCTTTGAGTGTCTTCTTGAACGAGACTGGTTTTTCATGCTGTGTTGCATCAGATAGGAAGTTTATATGGGCTTCTCGAGATGCTAACAAGCTAGTGCGGCGGACCTCGTAAACCTGGCTAGATATTTAATTCATAAATGCTTGGTAGTAAGCGTATTTTTCATGATTCATCCTCAGCCATTGACAAATGAGATCATTTAAGCTTTAGTTAGCTCGATCTAACAGCACTTCACTTACATTTGTGTACATTTAAAACCAGGGCCGCTCACTTTGAGGATTCAGCACAAAAGGCTGAAGGGGCCCTTTCATTGAGGGAGTTAATGTCAAAGGAAGAAGCAATAGAGGTTGAGGGAACAGTGGTGGAGACTCTACCCAATGCCATGTTTCGGGTGGAATTGGCCGATGGGCACCGGGTCCTGGCCCATATCTCCGGTAAGATGCGCAAGTATTACATAAAAATTGTTACCGGAGACAAGGTGACAGTTGAACTGTCGCCGTATGATCTGACTCGAGGACGGATTACCTTTCGGGTAAAATAGTTGCTGTTGTGGAAGCTGAGCAAAAATTCCTCAACTCTTTTCCGCACTTGACCCCTGTACCTTTCTGTATTATATAATTTTTCTAAAGCGTTTTCGTTCGCAAGCCAGTTAGGCTTTTGAGGATTGTTTCCCTTGCCAGAGTGGCGGCCTGGGGCTTGGAA
>JBATKU010000449.1:0-67745 GCA_049669725.1 Desulfobacterales bacterium | reverse complement strand
CCTCAATCTGAAGTTTATCGAATAATGAATATTGCTCAAACAGCTCGACAAGTTCGGCCTTTAATTGGTTGGCCTTATCCACGGCGTTCTGGTACTCGGCCTTAACCATGCTGATCTTGTCCATGGTTTTTAGATATTCTTCACGGAATAATTCGGCCCCTCTCTCCTTGCCCCATTCATAGTCATCTTTGAGCGAACTTAACCCGTTTTTCGTGGCAATCAAATACTCTTCCTTCAGAGAGATCAGCTTTTCAAGGGCTTTTTCATATTCATCCCTCAAATAGCTCGCGCCTTTTTCTTCCGCGTATTGGTATTGACTGATCAGCTCCTGGAGCAATTCGTTGACCGAAACGATTTTATCGACCCGAAAAGCATTGCTGCCGGCAAAGGCAAAACCCTTATCCAGGATTCCCTGGCGGGCATTGTCAAGGGCCAGTGAGATACAGTAGCGGGCGTTTTTGATGTCACAACTTTTAAGGCATCTCCAGGCACACTTAAAGCCCATCTTCTTCCCGGCGGCGACATCCTTTAAAAAACTGTTTCTGATCGCCCGGCCGGGAAGACCGACCGGGCTTTTAATAATTTCGATGTCCTCCTCGCGGCAGGCAACATAGGACTCCTTGAACCTGATATTGGCGTCACATTCATGGGTGGCCACAAAGCGGGTCCCCATCTGGACGCCGCTGGCTCCCAGTTTAAAAACCTTGTAGATATCGGCGCCGGTAAAAACGCCGCCGGCAGCAATTACCGGGATCTTCCGGTGGTATTTACCCTCAAAGGTCTTGATTTCGGCCACAACCTCGGGCAATATTCGTTCAAGGGCGAAATCAGGATCATCGATTTGTTCCGCTTTAAATCCCAGGTGCCCGCCTGCCTTGGGTCCCTCGACCACCACTGCATCGGGAATATCTTTATATTTTTTCGACCACGATTTGAAGATCAACCCGGCCGCCCTTGCCGAACTCACAATCGGTATGACTTTAACCCCGGCAGCCCTCAGATCTTCAACCGGAATGCCTTTGATCGGCAGCCCGGCGCCCAGAAAAACCATATCGATTTTTTCCTCAAGGGCGACCCTGACAAGATCAGGATAATCATCCACGGCCACCATAATATTGACCCCGAGGAGGCCCGCGGTTTTGGCTTGGGCCTTGCGGATTTCCTTTCTCAAGATGATCGAGTTGGCATCTTTATGTTTGGCATAATATTCGGGGTCCAGCATTCCGATTGAATTGGCGGCGATAACGCCGATACCGCCTTCATTGGCCACGGCGGAAGCCAATCCCGATAGAGAGATGCCAACCCCCATGCCACCCTGAACAATGGGCAGTCTGGCAATGGCATCACCGATTCTGAGTTTCGGCATCTTCGGCCATTGAATTCCTGAGAAATCAAACCGGGGCCATTCAAAATTGCGCAAGTCCAGTTTTGGTATTTGCATCCTTTTTAACATACTAAAATCCATGCAAGGATTCTCCTTTCCCGGAGGAGACAACCATACCGGGGCTTTGTTAAATAAATCGTCCTCTATAATAGGCTAAACGAGTGTAAAAGTAAAGGGGTAATAAAGTCGTAAAAGGGAGGATGAATCGAGTTAAACATCGCTTAAAAGGCGCTATACCGCATCATATTTGGGTCCACTAAAAAGGGGCTCCGAACTGGAGCCCCTTTTGTTTTAATTGATTTAAATGATTGTGCAAATGGATGGACTTAGGCCGCTTCCATGTCACGACGGTCGGCCATATCCATCAGGACGCGTTCTCTGGCCTTGTCGATGCCCAGTTGTTTGCGCTTTTTGTCGATGTGGGCGATCATCAAACGGGCCATCTCATAGGGGTCGGTGGCAAAGCCCCATTTTCCCAAACCCTGCTGTTCAAGCTCTTCAAACAGGTGTTTATGGAATTTGGTATTTTCAACAATGGGGAAGGATACACCGAATACGGTGTAAACCCCCGAGGCCACGAAATACTGGCCAATGCAGATGGCCTTTTCACTCATGTATTCCGGTGCGCAACCGGCTGCCGGCAGGTCCGCAATGCTGTCTCCCAGCCCACCGGTTTTGACCATTTCGGATGCGGCAATCAAAATCCGGCTGTTGTCCACACAGGCACCCAGGCCTAAAACCGGCGGCATTCCGACGGTTTCGCAGACTTCTTTTAGACCGGGTCCGGCAAGGTGTGCCGCTTCAGGGGTCGTCAGGCCGGCTTTGGCCAATGCGATTTGCGAACATCCGGTCTGGAGCACAAGCACATCATTTTTTATCAGCTCTTTAACCAGCTCTACATGCAGCCAGTCCTGTTTTACCCTCGGGTTGGTGCATCCCACCACTCCGGCCACTCCCCGAATCCGGCCGTTAATAACATTGTCGTTCAACGGAGTGTAAGATGCCCGGAAGGTTCCGCCAAGCATATAATTGATGTACTCGTGGGAGAATCCGTGCACACCGGTGTTGACAATTTGCGGAATTTCGATCGGCATCGTGCGGTTCTTAAAACGACCGATGGCCTGAATGACGATTTCATCCGTGCACTCTTTAGGTTTATCTTCATGAAACTCAAGGTGGGTGGCCCCTTCGATATGACAGCGCGGATTGGTGGTAATCAGCGGTGTTTTGTAGCAGTCCGCCACGCTTGCCAGGCCCTGTTTGATACACTGCACGTCAACACCCATGGCATCCACGGCACCGGTAACGAGAACGGCTTCAGTTGACATAAAGTTTCCGGCATGGGGAACCCCATGACGCACAAACATTTCCAGACCGGAGCAGCACATGCCCACCAGGTTGATTCCTTTGGCACCGGCGTCCTTGGCGGCCTGGATCAGGGTCTTTTCGTTCACCGATTCCACCATGGATTCAAACAGATTGGGTTCATGTCCGTGAATGATAATATTGACCTGATCTTCTTTCAAGACCCCCATATTGACTTCTACGGCCACCGGTGAGGGGGTACCGAACAGAATGTCGGAAATTTCGGTGGCGACCATGGAGCCGCCCCAGCCATCGGCCAGCGCAGTACGGCTGCACTGCTTGGTAATGTTTTCATAATGCTGGTCCACCCCCATGTGGGTCCGGTGCATCAACTCCATAATTTCACGCATGGCGCCGCGCGGAACAATTCCTAATTTGCGCCAGGTTTCCAGAGTTTTGGCCGGCACTCGTTTGGCAAAGGGAATCTCGCCGTCGACCTGGGTATAGGTCCGTTCGAGCTCATGATACAGATCCATGGCGATATCTTTTAGTTCACGGTCCTCGGTTTCAATACCAATGGATGCGGCGACGTCAATGCACTTTTGCGGATTTTTAATGCTGTAGTCCTTAATTTTTCCGTTTAACACATCACGGAAAAGATCGAGCATACCCATGCCGTGGTCCGTATGGGCAGCACCTCCGGCGGCCACCATACGGGCAAAATTACGTGCCATAATGGTATCAATGGTGGCCCCGCAGACACCGACTTTGGAATAAGGATCTTTAGCGTTCAGACGGCAGGGTCCCATGGCGCAGTGCTTGCAGCAGGCCGAATCTTTCCCGATGGGGCAGGCCTTCATATCGGCCGCCCGGTCAAAAGCGGTTTCAACACCGTCTCTTCGAGCCTTTCTAAGCATCTGGGCGGTTGCCTCACAGGTGGTTACCGCATTAATATCGATCTCCTTTTTTTCTTTTCCGGAGATAATTTCTTTTTTAGCCATTTATTGCCTCCCTTCCTGGAATTATTGATGATGGATTCTACCGGCTTGATTTATACCGCTCTCCATAAATAATTCTACAAATTCCATGCCAGATTTCTTAACTATACTAAAATTATCGGAATTAAATCAATATTTCCGATAACATCCTAAAATCTATATTAAATTAAATTTTGAACGAAAACTTTTTTATCACCACAAAGGCAGAATATTTTGTCTTATGATACAGGTGTGTATCAATGCTACCATGAGACGTTTTCTGGTGTTTGAACCTGGATGCAGTTTAGTTGCTGTGCCCAAAAACCAAAGCATAACCAAGGAATCCATGATGGTAGGACTTAAATTTAGAGGTAAAGTGTCTCATTCGTATCATCGAAGTCGGATGAAGGGGTCATTTAGATGCGATTACACTAACATATTTTGATATTTACATTTTTTTAATTATTGTTTTTTTCACTGGTTGTTGGTACGAATCTTGATTATTCATACAGTCGGCAACTGATTTATATTTCAAAATTTATTATGTTAATATGAGACGATTTCTGCTATTGTGGCAGATCATGTAAATTCTTATAATTTTAGCGGCTTGTAATTGGTTTTAGGAAACAGAAATCCTGTAGTTATGAGTATGTTTTGACTCTCCAATATATGGAAGGAAGTCCTTATGTCTCAATCTGAAAAAAATTCTCATCCGGATGTTAAGATTTTCTCTCTGAGTACTTGCAGTCATTGTAAAGCAACCAAAAAGTTTATGGGTGAATGTACCATCAAATATGAATTTATCGATGTGGACATGCTCAAAGGCGACGAAAGAAAAGCCATCATTGCGGACGTTAAAAAGTTTAATCCCCGTTGTTCTTTTCCGACGATCATCATCGGCGAAAAGGTTATCGTCGGATTTAAGGAAAAGGAAATCAAGGAGGCTTTGGGAATGTAATGGATGCACATGAGCTATACGAGAGAATGAAAAAAGTTCAGGAAACCAAGGGATATTATTTCAACAAGGACAAAGAGCGCTCCCTTGAGTTGCTGGAAGCCCTGCTGGTAAACAAGGGGCGTTGCGGTTACATGGGCTGCCCCTGCAGACTGCTGGCCGATGACCGGGATGCCGATCGGGATATCATCTGCCCTTGTGTTTACAGCGTGCCGGATATCGAAGAATATGGCAGCTGTTACTGCAACCTTTATGTTTCAAAAGATTGGAACGAGGGTAAAATTCCCCATGAATATGTGCCCGAGAGACGACCGCTGGAAAAGATGCAATTTTAGGGTAAGCCGCCGAACGAAGTGGTTAATAGATTTCATTTTCCCATCAATTTCTTGGATGACATTTTTGTATAGAAATATCAATTTAAGGTGTCAAAAAGGTGCAGGACCATGCCCATTCCCGCTAGAGTTGTTTTCAAATAAACGGACTTTAAGTTCTATAAGAAGAGGTTTCATATGAGCGAAATTGTCAAAAAGGAAATCTGCAAATGCGAAAATTGTGGAAACGAGGCTGAGATGGTCGTGACCTGTTCATTGCCGGATGTCGATGAAAAGGAAAATAAGGTTTCCGCTCCCGAGCCGTCGCCGGAGCCCCAGCCAGAAAAGCGCGTCAAGGGAACCGCGACTTGCACCAAATGCGGTAATGAATCCGATATGTGGATCGACCTATAATCAGGGATCTGATGTCAATACAATCGCTCTAAGCAAAGAGGTGTGATATGGAAGAATGCAAACCGATGTTAAATACCGGCCTGCGGGGTGTTGTTATTGCCGATACCAGAATATGCGAAGTTGACGGTGCCAACGGCCGATTGATTTACAGGGGCTATCTGGTTCAGGATTTGGCGGAAAAGGCAACCTTTGAGGAAGTTTCTTTCTTGTTGCTCTATGAGAAATTGCCGGATAAGGATGAACTTGAAGAGTTCAAGCGGCAACTCGCTTTAGAAAGGGCTCTGCCACCGGAAGTAATAACTGCGATGAAGACCCAGCCTAAAAACGCCCTACCCATGGACGTTTTGCAAGCCGTCGTTCCCATGCTGGGCATCCATGATCCCGATATAAGGGATCAATCCCAGGAAGCCGTTTTGCGCATGTCAACCCGTCTGATTGCCAAATTCGGAACCATTATCGCAGCCTGGCATCGAATTCGCAACAGTCAGGCGCCGGTTGCACCGTCGCCAGATCTGGACCATGCCGCCAATTTCCTTTACATGCTCAGCGGTGAAGTACCCGATGGTGAGGTCGCCAGGTATCTGGATAAAGCGCTCGTGCTGCACGCCGAACACTCCTTTAATGCCTCGACCTTTGCAGCCCGGGAAGTGGCTTCCACCAGGGCGCATATCTATGCAGCGGTCGCTGCTGCGGTGGGATCCCTATCCGGTGATTTGCATGGCGGGGCCAACACACGGGTGATGGAAATGCTTTTTAAGATCGGCTCCCCCGAGGCGGTCAAAGACTATGTCAACCAGGAATTTGATGCCGGCCGGGTGATCTTTGGTCTGGGGCATGCCGTTTATGATACTGACGATCCCCGTGCTTACATCGTATCGGAGATGTCCAAGGCCATGGAAGAAAAGATCGGCAAGACCCGGTGGTACGAGATTTCCGCCTTACTTGAAAAAACAGGCAAAGCGGAATTTAAACGGCGCAAAGGCAGAGACATATTCGTAAATGTGGATTTCTACAGCGGGTCGCTGTACCTATCGCTGGGGATCCCGGTTGATCTGTTTACACCGGTATTTGGCATTGCCAGAATTTCAGGCTGGTGCGCCCACGTCATTGAGGAGCAATTTGCCGGTGCAGCACCGAAACCCATGCTTTATCGACCGGAATCAGAGTACGTCGGAGACTATTGCGGTCCCGACGTGTGTGAATTCACGCCAATGGATGATAGGTAGAAACGGGTTGCGGGTTCCGGGGGACGAGTTACGAGTTCATGGATGCGGGATATGAGTTACGGGGTTCGCGCTATGAGCTAAAATAAGACAGAATTCCGAATTATATATCGCGCAACACGTAACTCGCAACGCGCAACACGTTTTATCTTGACTTCAGACTGATGTTGTCCTAGGCCAATACAATCTGTTACTATTCCCCGGAGGGTCAGACAGGCTTGGAAAAGCAATTCAATCTGCGGATGACACGTCAACGCAAAGTTATCCTGGAAGAATTGCGCAAAGTGGATACCCATCCCAGTGCGGATGAAGTCTATGAGATAGTCCGCAAACGCCTTCCCCGCATCAGCCTTGGGACGGTATATCGCAACCTTGAAATTCTATCCGAAAGCGGCGAAATCCAGAAGCTTGAACTTGGCTGCAGCTTGAAGCGTTTCGATGGGATCGCAGAAAACCATTATCACATTCGCTGCATTCACTGTGATCGGCTGGTTGATGCTCCGGCGGATTTCAATGTAGCCGTCAACCATAATCTAAAAAATGCAATTGATTTTAAGATCATCGGACACAAATTGGAGTTTATCGGGATCTGTCCCGATTGTTTGAGATAGCTTCTTTTCTTTATCGGACGGAAAGATAGAGACGTTGCCTGCCGCGCCCAATCCCCATTCAAGCAATCAGCAGTAGATGTTGACAAAGCACCTGTTGCTAAATACGATGAGCGGGTATCGTGGTTGTCAAAAAATCATTTGGGTGGCCCAATGTTTTTTCTACAACCACTTATACCGTAATACCGTGTTTCGGAATATAATTAGCGAAAGCGGTGTAGGGGAACTATAGAAAGGGATTTAGATTCTTTTCAAAGGATATGACCCATGAAGATTCTCATCATGGGAGGTTCGGGCTTCGTGGGGTCGAATCTCGCAACACTATTGCTCAGTAAAGGGCATCAGGTCATTGCCATTGGCAGGTCTGAGCCGCAGCACCGCTTGGATCGTGATAACTATCATTTTGTTGCAGCGGACACCACTTGTAAAGGCCCGTGGCAAAAAGAACTTGCCGATGCTGATGCGGTGGTGAATCTGGCCGGGGCAACCATTTTCAAGCGCTGGACCGAAAATTATAAAAAGAAAATTTATGACAGCCGCATATTGACCACCCGCAATGTCGTCGAAGCGCTGCCTTCAGGCACTAATCTTACCCTGTGCAGTGCTTCCGGAGCCGGGTATTACGGTAGCCGAGGCGACGATGTTCTCAAGGAAGATGAAAGGGCCGGCAGTGATTTTCTGGCGGGTGTTTCGATAGATTGGGAGAAGGAGGCTTTGCTGGCAAGCACCAAAGGGGTTCGGGTCGTCGTCATGCGGTTCGGGGTTATTCTCGGGAAAAATGGCGGTGCCATGTCCAAACTGATACCCGCTTTTAAAATGTTTGTCGGCGGCCCCCTTGGTAAAGGCAATCAGTGGTTTCCGTGGCTGCACCTTGATGATCTTATGGCGGCCATTGTATTTGTGCTTGAACATCAGGAGATCAGCGGACCTCTAAATTTTTGTGCACCCAATCCGGTTCGCAATCGCCAACTGGCTCAGACATTGGGTGCGATTTTAAGCCGCCCGTCCTTTATGCCGGCACCGGCATTTTTGATCCGCCTTGCCATGGGCGAATTCGGCGATGTTTTTCTGGGCAGTCAACGCACGGTACCCGATAAACTGTTAAGTCACGGATTTTCATTTCAATATCCGGATATCGGGGGGGCGATTAGAGCCATTGTGGAAGGCTAACTGGAATCGCGATGCTCTATACCCAATTCTGGATATTGTATAAATGATACTCGATGCTGGATTCTCGATTCTCGATGGCAGTCGGCCAAAACTGCACCATTGTCATGGAGAACCAAGATCGGCTGCCAACTCGTTGAGATTCGCACGCTATCGGGCGGAATCGGAATCAGTGCCGATGGGTCCGCAAGGGTCCGGGATTTAATGGGGCCATTGGCTTAAGGCAGTCCCAAATACGCAAAACTGGGCGATGAGCCTGTATTGAATTCGGGCGGGCAGCAGGCGGTTGATCAGGTTGTCTTCGAGCTGAAAACCCAGACCGGCTCACTCGGTCTGGATTTTGATACCTTGAGCGAATTGATGGCCGATTTAAAGACCATGGAAGCCCAACTGGATTCATCCCGGCCCAAAACCGCGATTATTCGGGAGTGTCTGCGTTCTGTCCTGGGGGTGGTGGAAAAGGCCCAGTCCAGGCAGGTGGTCGACCGACTTCGCAAACTGGTGGAGGAATAATATTGGAAATCCCAATTTAATAAAAAACTAATTGGGCTGAGAGGTTCTCGTCGTGGCTAAGAAAAAAAAGATAATAAAATTGATTTCCTGGAACGTCAACGGTTTGCGGGCAGTGGTCAAAAAGGACTTTTTTAATTCATTTAAACAACTGGGCGCGGATATCTTTGCGCTACAGGAAACAAAGCTCCAGGAACCTCAGCTTACCGCAGAAATGAAAGCTATTGACGGTTATGACGCCCACTGGTCCCATGCTAGGGTTAAAAAAGGGTACAGCGGGGTCGGCACTTATGCGCGGGTGAATCCCAGCAAGGTGAAATACGGGATCGGTGTTCCGAAATTTGATGATGAAGGTCGTATTTTGGAAATGGATTTTGATGATTTCGTATTTTTTAATGTCTATTTCCCCAACGGTCAGATGAATGAAGAACGACTGCAGTACAAACTGGATTTTTACGAAGCTTTTTTTGCCTATACGGATGAATTAAAAAAGCAGGGAAGAAGCCTTGTTATTACAGGTGATTATAACACCGCCCACAATGAAATTGATCTGAAGAATCCCAAGCCGAACGAAAAGACCTCGGGATTTTTGAGAATTGAGCGAGACTGGCTCGACCGGATCATTGGCAACGGATACATTGACACCTTCCGCCATTTTCACCCTGACACTGTAAAATATTCGTGGTGGACTTACCGCTTCAAGGCCCGCGACCGCAACGTCGGGTGGCGGATCGATTATTTTTTTGTCACCGAAGATATTATCGACAAGGGCTGGATTAAAGAGGCTTTCATTCGCAATGATATTTTTGGATCGGATCATTGCCCGATTGGGATTATTCTCGAAATTTAGGCGCCTTGCTGCGAAATTAGCAGCAGCTGCACTATTTTATTTCTAAATAAATCGAATTCTGGGTTTAGCTGATATCGAGAATCAAAGTTTCATAGCCGAAGGTATTTACTAGGAGAGCAAGTGGGAAAGATCAAGATTGTTGCCGTTTACGGCAGTCCGCGCCGGAAAGGCAATACGGCGACATTGCTAAAAAAAGCCGTTGAAGGCGCACGGGACGGCGGGGCCGAGGTCGAAGAAATCGTTTTAAGAGATTTGAAGATGTCACCCTGCCTCGAAATCTATGGTTGTAAAAATGCCGGGGAGTGCCGATTAAAGGATGATTTTCAAACCGCACGGGACCAGATCCTGGCATCCCAGGGCTTAATGCTGGCTTCACCGGTCTTTTTTTATACCGTCAGTGCCCACACCAAAATTCTCATGGATCGGTTTCAATCCCTCTGGGTGAAAAAATACTGGATTGAGGAAACGCGCAAGGGCCAATCCGGCGCCCGGCGGAAAGGTCTATTTATTGCGGTGGGCGCAACCAAAGGCAAAAAGCTGTTTGACGGTATCCTTCTCAGTCTCAAATATTTTTTTGACGTGATTGATATGAAACTCTGGAAGGCCCTTCTCTATCGAGGCCTTGATTTTGAGGGCGATGTGCTTAAATTTCCCGCATACCTTGATGAAGCCTACACGGCAGGCAAGGAGTTTGCGAAGGCCCTTAAGGATGAAAATAATGAGTCGAAAGTTGGAGCTTGAACCCTCAACCTTGGGCCTTATGCCATGGAGCTTATATGAGCCTTGATTTTGAATCCATCAGTCTTGAAAAACAGGAAGACTATCTGAAAATGCTGACCCGATGTCCCCAGGTCGCTTCGGATTACAGTTTTATGAATCTCTGGGCCTGGGCCGAAGATTACGGCCTGAGCTGGGCCTGGGGTGATGATTGTGTCTGGATCCGGCAAAGCCGGCCCGAAGTTTTATACTGGGCGCCGATCGGTCCCTGGTACGATATTGATTGGAGCGCGCGGCTGGTAGAGGAGCCCACGGGCCCAACCACATTTATCCGGATTCCGGATAAACTGGTTGAACACTGGCAGAAAACTTTCAAAGATCAGGCAACTTTTGAGGAAGAGCGGGGTCATTGGGATTATGTTTACGCTGTAAGTGATCTCATCGATCTGAAGGGTAACCGTTTCCACAAAAAGAAGAATCTGCTAAACCAGTTTATCAAAAAATACGAGTATACCTATGTGCCGTTTGAGCCGCAATTAATCGGCCAGGCCATGGCCATGCAGGAGAACTGGTGCACCTGGCGCGACTGTGAGTCCTCCGATGTCCTTTCGGCTGAAAATCGGGCGATTTACAGGGTACTTGAGAACTGGGACCAGATGAACGCTACGCTGGGAGGCGCCATCATGGTGGACGGCACCCTGGTGGCCTATACGGTTGCCGAGGCATTAACCCCGCAAAGCGTTGTCATCCATTTTGAAAAAGGCGATACCCAGTTCAAGGGGGTCTACCAGGCTATCAATCAAATGTTTCTGGCCCATGGCGCCCGGGATTTTTTGACGGTCAACCGGGAACAGGATTTAAACGACGAAGGTCTTCGCAAATCCAAATTATCTTATAACCCCTTGGAATTTTTACGCAAGTCTCGCGTAACGTTCGCGGGATCAATTAAGAGATGAACGGGTCGTATATTGAATAGAAGGGAGACGGCTCGTATGGGCCTGTTTTGCTTTAAACCGCCTGCCCTTTATATTGAGTAGTCGGAGCCTGAGATTTATTCTCATCTATTTGCTGAGAACATCTGAGACCTTTGACCGACTCTTTACTTGGAATCGTTACCATCCAACAAATCGGCAATGGTTGTGCTGTCAAGTTTTTCATACAAAACCCTGGTGGCGTCTTTCCACGCCAATCTTACCTGGCAGTCGTCCGACATGCTGCATTGCTCGGGATTGCTGATACATTCAACTAGTTCACTTTGTCCTTCGAACAGACGCACGATCTGGCCCAGAGAGATTTCTTCCGGGTTTTTGGCCAGCAAGTGCCCGCCTTTGGGACCGCGCACACTGGTTACCATACTGGCTTGTTTCAGTGGACGGATGAGTTGTTCGAGATATTTGACGGAGATGTCTTGACGTTTGGAGATTTCACCGATCTGAACCGGTCCCTGGTCATTGTGGCGGGCTAAATCCACCAGGATTCTCGCGCCGTAACGGCTTCGCGTTGATAGCTTCATGGGACCCCGCTTTGTGGTTTATTCAGATTTAAATATTCTATATCATTTTAATAGGAATTATATCTGAAAGGAACGGCTGTCAAGAAAAAAATTAATATTTTTTGACATAGTAATTTTGCAGTTTATTTTTTGTTTATCGCGGGTGGTTGGCAATCCCGCCAATAATGTGTATTACAGATCATCAGCCGCTATAAACCGGGTTTTTTGATCTGTGAAAAGAAGATACTATAGATACCAAGAGTTATTGCCGTTCGGTTGAAGTCGAACTTTACGGTTGGAAGGCTAAAATGTATGATATGGTGCGCAAAGTAGATAAGTTGAGGAGTTCCGAAAAAGAAAAAGTTGTCTCCCGGGTTGAGGAACTTCACAAACATATATCAGAGATGGAGCATCTCATAGAGCAGCTTCAAACCGAGTGCCCGGTTGACTTCGGACCCCAGAAAAAGCAGTTGGAAGAAACCGGTGAGGGTCTGAAGAAGAAATACGAAGATGCGATGTCGGCCGTTTTTCAGTTTTAGTCCACCAGCGGATAAAGGTTTAATTCCGCCTCCCCTGGGGCGATTATAAATATTCCGATTGATAACCCGTTGCTTGTTGTAGCGAAGTGGAGATCCCGCTAATCGGGGCAGCTGGGCAGTTTATTTGCGAGCCGCCGCCGCTCCATCACATGCGCCCAGCCTGGCACCATTCAATAAAAGGCAAGGCTTCAACCGCTTTGCCTTTTTCATTATTCACCTGATTTCCGTGTTCTTACAAAGATAAATTTCTTGTGAATTTTTGACAACTTACCGTTCATGCGTTAGTTTTATGTATTTCTTGCAAGGAGATCTAAACGGTATGGTTGATAGAGTAAAAAAAGTAGATTCCTGTAAAATTGACGTTCGAAACCTGTCGGAGATCAGAAGCCGTCTGCCCAAAATAGCCGAAGAGATTATTGACAGCTGCAATGATCAGGAATGTTACACCCATGTGGATTACGAGCCGATTCCATCCCGGGAATGTGTCATTGAGATTATCGACAGGCTGAGAGAGATTCTTTTTCCGGGGTATTTTACCCGGGGCAAGCTTGATCCTGTGAACTTGCGATACAGTATCGGTAAATCCGCCGCCACCCTTTTTGACATGCTTTCTGAACAGATTGGCCTCAGCATTCGGCATGACTGCTTTCGCTACGATCAGCCCTGCACTGACTGTGAAGAACAGGGTCACATTATAGCGCTCAACCTGTTAGAAGATATCCCGAAAATTCGAAAGATCCTGGCCACCGATGTTCAGGCATCGTATGAAGGGGATCCCGCGGCTAAGAGCTTGGATGAGATTATTTTCAGCTATCCGGGTATCTTTGCCATTGCCGTGTACCGGGTCGCCCATCAACTGTTTAAAAGCGGCGTGCCATTGCTGCCGCGCATTATGACCGAGTACGCCCACAGTGTCACCGGCATCGACATCCATCCCGGCGCCCAAATAGGAGAGAGCTTTGTAATCGATCACGGCACCGGCGTGGTTATCGGTGAGACCACGACTATCGGCCAAAACGTGCGCATTTATCAGAGCGTAACCCTCGGTGCGCTTTCGATACCGAGAAATTCGGGGGATAAGTTTCGAGGCAAGAAGCGGCACCCTACCATCGAGGATGATGTTATTATATACTCCGGGGCGACGATTCTGGGCGGCGATACGGTCATCGGGACCCGTTCGGTTATCGGCGGCAACGTCTGGCTGACCCAATCTATTCCACCGGACACGACGGTCGCTTTGGAATCCCCGCGACTAACCTACAAATCGAAAAATAAAAATTCGGCGTTGGCAATGTTTGATGCAGTTATCTAGCGCCCGCAAGCGCAGTTATTTGTTATTGGTTAACTATTAACGAATAACGCTTCTTTCGAATTAAGGAGACCGGCTATGAAATTTCATTCCATTATCAGTAGTACCATCGGGTCGACGCCGTTGGTCCGCTTGAATCGTATCTGTGAAGGTATGGATGTCCGGATATATGCCAAACTTGAATTTTTCAATCCCCTGGGAAGCGTTAAAGACCGGATTGCAGCATCGATGATCGAGGCGGCCGAACTCGAAGATAAGATCAATCCGCAGACTTTGATTGTTGAACCCACCAGCGGTAATACCGGAATTTCGCTGGCGTTTATCTGTGCCGCCAAAAATTACCGGCTCTGCTTGACCATGCCCGATACCATGAGTGTGGAACGTCGCCTTTTACTCAAGCACCTGGGCGCCGAACTGGTATTGACCCCGGGGGCTGAAGGTATGAAAGGCGCAATTGGCAAAGCCCAGGAAATACTCGAATCTGAAAAAGATGCCTTCATGCCGAACCAGTTTGCCAACCCGGCCAATCCGCGGGCCCATCGGGAGACAACAGCCGAAGAAATCTGGCGCGATACCGAGGGCCAGGTCGACATCCTGATCTCCGGTGTGGGCACCGGCGGAACCATTACGGGTGTGGCTCAGGTTATCAAACCCCGCAAACCCTCTTTCAAGGCGATCGCTGTGGAGCCGGCTGATTCGCCGGTTTTATCCGGCGGCGAGAAGGGGCCCCACAAAATTCAGGGAATTGGCGCCGGTTTCATACCGGAAGTTCTGGATCAATCACTCATCGATGACGTTGTAACAGTCACCAACGAAGATGCCTTTGAAACTGCGCGCAGTGCCGCGAAACTTGAAGGAATCCTGTGCGGCATCTCATCCGGCGCAGCCATCAAGGCCGCCCTTGATGTTGCCGGCCGTCCGGAGTCCGCCGGTAAAAACATTGTAGCGATTTTAGCCAGTACCGGCGAGCGTTACATCAGCACAGACCTTTTTAAATAACGATTGATGAGGGATGATTGATTTTAATAAATTGTTTCGTCGGAGCAATTCGTTACTGGGTAGGACCAAAAAAGGTAAAGATCAAATTCAAAATAACAAATAATATCCAATGACCCAAAACACAAATTCAAAACAACGATTTGATATTGTTTAAGTTTAATGACGATATGTTTAGGTCATTGAAATTTCGAATTTGGGATTTACTTGGGATTTGGTGCTTGTGATTTGCTATTTTATCGCTAAGTAAAGCCTCTGATTTCTACCATATTAGGCTGTTATCCTCATATGCAACTCAGCATACCGCCGGTTGCTTTCCAGCAGTTCTGAATGCGTTCCCTGGGCTGCGACCCGCCCCTTCTCCAGCATGACGATATGGTCCATCCAATGCAGATCAACCAGACGATGGGTGATCAGCAGCAGCGTACGGCCCCTCGTTTTACGCTCCAACGCCTGCATCAGTTTTCTTTCTGTAATGGTATCCAGGCCCTCCGTCGGCTCGTCCAGTACCCATAGCGGCCCATCGTGAAGAATGGCCCGGGCTAGGGCCACCCGTTGCGCCTGACCCCCGGATAGCAGTTTGGCGGCTTCCCCGACCCATGTGTCCAGGCCGTCCGGCAGGTTTTTTACAAACTCATCCAGCCGGGCAGATTCCAATGCAGCAAACAGGTCATCATCACTTGCTCCGGGACGGGCGATCTGAAGGTTTTCTCTTAAAGTGGCGTTAAACATATGGGGCTGCTGGCAAATCACTGACATAGACCGGCGAAGCTCTGCTTCACTTAAATTACCGATATCTTCATCGGCCAGGCGGATGTGACCGCAGGCAGGGTCCCAGAACCGAACCAGCAGATGAACCAATGTCGATTTTCCTGATCCGGTTTCACCGATGACGGCAAGCCGACGGCCGGCGGGAATTTTCATGCTGACATCCTTGAGCGCCCAGGGAGCGTTTTCACTGTAGCGAAAGCTGATATTTTCAAACCTGACCTCCGGTTGCATGGAGAGCCTGACGGATGTGTCGGGATAAGCAATCTGTGGTTGCATATCCACGATTTCGAGCAACCGCCGCCCGGCCGCCCGGGTGCGACCCAGATATTGGTAAGCTGTCGGAAGGGGCAAAACCGCCTCAAAAGAGGCCAGAATCGCCAGCGTTATCAGGGCCAGGTTGGCCCCGTTGAGCAAATCAAACTTTACCAGATCGACCGCCAGATAAAGCGCCGTCAGTACGGCCATGCCGGATATCAAAGTAATCAAAGCCAGGGACAGGCCCCGGATATGACTCATCCGCAACTGGCTTTTCAGCAATTCACGGCTGCTTAGCTTTACAGCCTCGAGGTGGTGATGGTAGGCATCGAAGACCAGTAATTCCGCCAGTCCCTGAAGCGTATCGATGACCCGCACGCGCAACTCGGCGGTGCGATGGGTTATTTCCTGTCCACACGGTTCTCCGAGTTTTAAAGCCGCTGCGGTAACTCCAAATCCGGCGACTGCAAGATATAGCGCTGTCGAAAGGGCTACGGAGGGATCAAATATCCATAAAAAAGCCACCGCCAGAAGTGATGTCACCAGGACCACTGCGCTGGGAGACAGGACACGCAGATACAGATTGTCCAGGTCATCAATGTCGGCCACGATTCGATTTAATACATCGCCGCTGCGAAACATCATCAGGCGCGACGGTGCCAGTGGTTCCAGGTGGATGTAGAACCAGCTTCGCAGACTTTGTAAAATCCTAAAAGTGGCATCATGGGATATTATTCTTTCAGCATAACGCGCCAGCGTACGGCCGATGGCAAACATTCGAACCCCGATGCCGGGGTGAAAAAAATTAAAAAGCTGGGCGGTGGCCACTGTCAGGCCGGCATAGGCGGCAGCGGAGATAAACCAGCCCGATAAGGCCAGAAGCCCGACCGCCGATGCCACCGCGAGCTGCCCGCAAAGGATGCCCAGGATCATCCACTTCAAATCGGCCCGAAATAGTTTTAAGAAAGGCACCAGCTCCCGCCATCTTTTAAGCACGGTCAGTTCCTCAACTGAAGGTTTCAGGTTTCAGGTGTCAGGGGGTGTTAATGCTGAACACTGAAGCCTGACACCTGAAACCTAATAATTGCACTATTAAGTTACCAGCGCGGTTGCTGCCCCGCATGCTTGAAAAACCGAAGACTCATGTTTGATTCACCATCCGGTTAAATCTGCCTCCCGCGGCCGTCAACTCACCATAGGTTCCCTGCTCAACGATGCGGCCTTTTTCCAGGACTATTATGCGGCTCGTCTCTCTGATGTTCGTCAGCCGATGGGTCAACATCAGTACGGTTCGTCCCCGGGAAAGGGTCTCCAGGGAATTAATGACCAGGGCTTCATTCTCGGCGTCCAGCCCGGTGGTGGGTTCATCCAGTAGTAATAAAGGCGCATCTTTTAAAAAGATGCGGGCCAGTGCGACACGCTGAGCCTGCCCGCGTGACAGTCCGAAACCCTGCTCTCCCACCGATGTGTCCAGCCCCTCGGGCAGGTGCATTGCAAAGTCCAGTACCCTGGCGTTACCAGCGGCTTGCTCAATTTGCATGGCGGATGCTTCCGGCCGGCCCAGAAGGATATTTTCCTTTATGGTTCCATGGAACAGGACCGGGTGCTGCCCGATCCAGGCGATGTGCCGGCGCCAGCTGTCGGGTGTCATATCACCCAGCGGCATGCCGTTTACCCTGATTTGTCCGCTGTCCGGCCGCAAGAACCCCAGCAACAAACTGAGCGTTGTGGTTTTGCCTGCACCACTGGCCCCGACCAGGGCCACCTGCTCTCCTTCCCTTAGTTCAAAACTTACTCCCTGCAGCGCCGGTCTTTTGCCACCGTCAAAGGACAGGTGGACGTCTTCAAGTTGTATATGAAGAGGATCTTTTTTGGCCCATTCAATGGCACCGTTCAGGGTTTCAAGACGGGAAACGGATGCGATTTTTAATATTTCTTCCGCTGCACCTACGGCTTCGGCCCGGGCATGGTAATGGGTGCCCAACTCCCGTAAGGGCAGATAAAAGTCCGGTGCCAGCAAGAGAATGAATAAACCGCCGGCCAAATTAAGCGATTTTCCATAAAGCCCGAATGAAAAGTAGCCAAGATAGCTCATGGCCAGATAAACCGCCACCAGGGCAATGGAGATGGAGCTGAAAAATTCCAGCACGGCCGATGACAAAAATGCCACCCGCAGGACCCCCATCGTCCGCAGGCGATAATTGTTGGACACCCCGGCGATGGTTTCTTCCGCGCCCTTGCTTCGATTGAATAATTTTAAGGTAGATAATCCCTGCAGAACATCCAGGAAATAGGCGCTCATGCGGGACAAAGCCTGGAAATGGCGCTGGCTGATACTTTCCGCACCCATGCCCACGAGAATCATGAACAGGGGAATCAAAGGGGCAGTTGCCAGGAGCAGCCCCCCTGCGGCCCAGCTGTAAGGAAATACAAATGCAACAATGGCGGCCGGGATCATAACCGCCAGGGCAAGTTGAGGCAGATAGAAAGCATAGAAATCATTCAGGCCCTCGACATGCTCCAGGGCCGTGCTGGCCAGAGCACCACTGCTCTGACGGCTTGTATAGCCAGGGCCAAGGGAGACGATATGCTCTAAAAGCTCTGTGCGTATCTCTTGCCGTATTCTGGCACCGGCAGAAAACCCAGCAGCTTCCCGCGCCCAACCGAGAATAGATCGCAGGATAATGACGCCTGTCAGGATTGCAAAAAGGGGCCACAGCATGTCCGTGCCCCGGCCTTCGATAAATGCACCATGCACGATACGGGCCAGAAACCGGGCCTGAACAACCAGCAATAGCCCACTGCCCAAACCCAGAGCCACCGAAATCAGGATCCAGGTGCGTGCCGCCGAAGCGCGTTTAAGCAACCAGCGCCTGGCATTTTGGTGGGATGATTTTTTTACAGGTTGCATTTGAAAACAGATTGACAAATATCGGATGAATATATTAGAAATTCAAGTGGTTCTAAACAGTAATGCAAGAAATTTCTGCCTAAAGATGATGAAAAATGCTCTAAAAGTCAAACGCCGTATCAGGGGAGATGTTCAAACCCTGTTATAAACTCTTACATCAGAACCCATTAAGCATTCAAGTTTAAACGTCCTACACGGCTTTTCAGCTGAATGGGGCGCTCAATACTTAAGGAGTCGAGTTATGCTACCGACTGAAAGTTTTGTTGAACTATCCCGCTGGCAGTTTGCGCTGACAGCCCTGTATCATTTTATTTTTGTCCCCCTGACGCTGGGACTGTCCTGGATCCTGTTTATTATGGAATCCGTCTATGTCATGACCGGCAAACAAGTCTACAAAGACATGACCCGCTTCTGGGGCAAGCTGTTCGCCATCAACTTTGCCATCGGTGTGACCACCGGCATCACCATGGAATTTCAGTTCGGCACAAACTGGGCTTATTACTCCCATTACGTCGGTGACATTTTCGGTGCGCCGCTGGCCATCGAGGGCCTCATGGCTTTTTTCCTTGAGTCCACCTTTGTCGGCCTTTTCTTCTTCGGCTGGGATCGCCTGAGCAAGCGGGCTCACCTGACGGTTACTTTTCTGGTGGCACTGGGATCCAATTTGTCGGCCCTGTGGATCCTGATTGCCAATGCCTGGATGCAGCATCCCATCGGTGCCGAGTTTAATTTTGAAACCATGCGTATGGAACTGACGAGTTTCAAAGAGTTGATTTTGAATCCGGTGGCCCAGGTGAAATTTGTTCATACCGTTGGTGCCGGGTATGTAGCGGCCTCCATTTTTGTTCTGGCCATCAGCTCCTATTTTCTTCTCAAAGGCCGTGATCTGGCCTTTGCCCGGCGTTCTTTTGCAGTGGCGGCCGGTTTTGGGCTGGCGTCCATATTATCGGTCATTGTGCTGGGTGATGAAACCGGATACGTTGTCGGTCAGGTCCAAAAAGTGAAGCTGGCCACCATGGAAGCAGAATGGGAGACCGAACCGCCCCCCGGCCATTTCACACTGTTCGGTTTTCCGAACCAGGAAGAGCAAACGACCAATGCCGCAATTAAAATTCCCTGGGTCGGCGGAATTATCGTAACGCGGTCCATCGACACTGAAGTGACCGGCGTAAAAGACATAATTTCCGAAAATGAGCAACGTATCCGCAGCGGAATGGTTGCTTACGAGTCTTTGGAAAAATTGCGCAGTGGCGATAAGTCCGAGCAGAACAAGTTCCGGTTTAATCTCAACAAAGAAAACTTGGGGTACGGTCTGCTGTTAAAACGCTACACCCCACGCGTAGTGGATGCCACCGACAGCCAGATTAAACAGGCGGCCCTGGATACAATTCCCAACGTGGCATCCATGTTCTGGGCCTTTCGTATTATGGTGGGTGTCGGATTTTACTTGCTGGCCTTGATTGCACTCAGCTTTTATTTTTGTGCCAAGCGGGTATTCGATCAAAAAAAGTGGCTGCTAAAATTGCTTTTGCTCAGCCTTCCGGCACCCTGGATCGCCATTGAGCTGGGCTGGTTTGTGGCTGAGTACGGGCGGCAGCCCTGGACCATCGGCGGGGTGCTGCCCACCTATCTTTCGACATCAACCCTGGGCGTCGGAGATGTTATCGGCAGCATGGTCGCCATGACGGTGCTTTATACCATTTTTCTGATTGCCGAGATGTATTTGATGATAAAATTCGTGCGGCTGGGACCGAGCAGCCTGCATACCGGAAGGTATCATTTTGAACAAGACGCGGCTGCTTAGGGGACTTCATATGTCAGGGAGCAAAAGGCATATATAAATAGATAGGTTTAAACTCGAAATACGAAACAAATCTTAAATCCGAATGTCTCAATTACTCAAACAAAATCACTATTTGACCATATCAGCGCTAATATCATGTTTCGGCCATTTGAATTTTGGTATTCGAATTTGTTTCGAATTTCGATATTCGGATTTCTTGCTCATCCAGTATTAAGGAGAGTTTAATATGTTATTTGACTATCTAACACTAAAAATCATCTGGTGGCTGTTTGTCGGCGTATTGCTGATCGGGTTTGCCCTGCTGGACGGGTTTGATCTGGGTATCGGCACCCTTTTGCCCTTTGTCGCCCGAACCGATGAACAGCGACGCGTCATGCTCAATGCCATCGGCCCTACCTGGGAGGGAAACCAGGTCTGGCTGATTACGGCCGGCGGAGCCCTTTTTGCAGCCTGGCCACTGGTTTATGCGGCCGCCTTCTCAGGTTTTTACTGGGCCATATTGCTGGTCTTGTTTGCCCTGTTTTTCAGACCCCTTGGATTCGAATACCGCAGCAAGGTTGCCGATCCTCGCTGGCGCACTGCCTGGGATTGGGGATTATTTGTGGGCGGCTTTGTGCCGGCCCTCGTATTTGGCATCGCTTTCGGAAATTTACTGCAAGGCGTTCCGCTTCAATACGATGAATTTGTGCGGCCGACTTACAGCGGCAGCTTCTGGGGTTTGCTGAATCCGTTCGCCCTGCTGGCCGGAATCATCAGTGTGACCATGCTGATTATGCACGGTGCGGTTTATCTCCAGTTGCGCACCGAAGGCGACATCAACGCCCGCGCCAGGAAAGCGGTGCGAATTTTCGGCCTTGTATTCATGGTCGCCTTTGCCGGCGCCGGAATCTGGCAGGCTTTTGGCATAGACGGATATCGGATCGTTTCGATGCCGGATGCCGGCACCGCTTTCAGCCCGCTGGCAAAAAAAGTGGAAGTGGCCGCCGGTGCATGGATGCAAAACTATTCAACATGCGGGTGGACCATCATCGCTCCGGTGATGGCTTTTGCGGGCGGCATTCTGGCAATCTGGCTGTCGGGAATCAAACGGCCCGGATTGGCCTTTGTCTTCAGCGGAGCCGCCCTGGCCGGTGTTATCCTGACGGCCGGTTTTGCAATGTATCCGTTTGTGATCCCCTCCAGCACGGATCCCAACAGCAGCCTGACGATTTATGATGCCACCTCCAGTCATCGCACCTTGAATTTAATGTTTTTGGCGGTAGTGATATTTTTACCCATTGTCATCGGCTATACCAGCTGGGTGTACCGGGTTTTACGGGGAAAGATAACGGAAGATAAGATAAGAGAAGAGACGCATTCGGTGTACTAACAGGTGGATTCTGGCTACTTGTCACTGTTTACCTGTCGGCTGTCATCGGTTAGCTATATACTGTTACCACTTGATCCTGGATGCTCGTTTCTCGATACTCGATAATGATTGTCAGACGGTTCAGGTTTTCATCGGGTATCGAGCATCCAGCATCGAGTATCAAGCGTTACCAGCGACAAGCAGTCAGGAATTTACAACAGATAGATAATATCAATTATAGGCAACACAGGAGCAATTTATGTGGTACTTCGCGTGGATCTTAGGTGTATTGCTGGCCTGCGCCTTCGGCATCATCAACGTGATGTGGATGGAAACCGAAGAAATGCTGGGCGCAGAGAAGGATAAGTATCTCTCTTTAAAAGATTAATCTACTGCAAATCAAGGGGCTGAACCAGTTCAATGGTTATATTTTCAGGCCCTTTGAAAAAGGCAATCATTAAACCGGCTGCTTCTGTGGGCATCATGAAAAATGAGTAGCCGCGTTTGGAGAGATCGTCATAAGCCGCCTGAACATCTTCGACCTGCAAGCCGATGTGATCATATCCGTAGCCGGATGGGGTAAGGTTTTCCCTCAAATTTTCACCCTCGCGGGCAACCCGCAAGTTGATGTCAATACCCTGAAGGTCCAGAATTGCACCATCTGCGGTCCCGAATTTCCTGCGTTCAACAAGTTCGGCGCCAATGGCCTCTTCAAAAAAACCGATCATTTTTTCCAGGTCCCGACAGATTAAATGCACGTGATGCAGGCTGTAAGTCATTTACTTTCTCCTAACCAAGGGTGCGGGCTCTGCAAAACCTTTTTTTTGCTCAATATTGCTATCTCTTTGCTTCGGCCTGAACTTCTTTTTGAATGGCTAAAATTTTGCGGACCCATGGAATTGATTTTTGGACCTTATCCGGCAACTCTTTAACGGCATCAGCTGCTTCGGATTTAGTCGGATAAACACCGTATAGCAACGGATACCATTGTTGGCCTTTATATACGGTTTTATAATAGGCGACATTTTGATTCTGCAGCAGGTTATGTACTTTAATGAAGTTTAATAGCCATTCTTCATTTCGAACACCTAACACCTGCAGGGTGTAAAAAGAGGAATTCTGATCAAGCAGCCAGCTTTCACGGTAAATCGTATTTTTTACGGCGTCTCTTTTGGGAGTTAGCGGCTTTATGGGCGGCGGTTCTACCTGTGTTTGCAGGATCCGTTGGGGCGGCATCTTGGCCAGTGTAGTCGGCTGTTTTGCAGCCGGTGGTTGCTTGTTTGTCTCCGCGGATGCCCGGGGAGGCGTCTCTTTCGCCTTCGGTGCCACCCGATTAACGAACTTAGGTGTGTCGAAGTCCGTGACGGCCGGAATTTTCGCGCGAAATACGCGCAGGGACGCCTTTTTCTTCTCCGGTGTGGTTCGCGGGGTCGAATCCATTTGATTGAAAACAAACAGCCCCAGAACCACTGCGGCTATTCCGGCAACTACCCAGCCTACGGCCTTAAAAGAAAGATTTCTTAGCAAGGTGAAAATACCCTCCGATTGTGATTTGTGTGAATACTTTTTTTTAAGCCATCGATCTGCGAGTTCATTAATCCGTCCGGGAAGCCCTTCAGATTTTTTATGGATCATTTTAATGACGGATGGTTTAAAAAGGCTTTCTCCGGTGTGGCCGGCCATGGCCGGCCGGTACTGAAGATAGGAGTCGGCTTCCACTCTTGTCAGCGCCGGCATGGTAATTTTGTTGATCACCATGTCACTGGCGGTTGATTCTGAAAGCGCTGTTATATAGGTACTTAAGCTTGGTTCGCCGAACAGGACCAGTCGCTTGATTTTATGTGAGCTTTCGGGTACCAGGGCTTCCTGCAGCAAAAAGCTCAAATCCTTTTCCGACAACTTATGCGCATCGTCGACGATCACAATCGGGTCTTGGACATCCTGCTGGGCAAAGACCGGGTAGCTGTCGGATTTTTGACCGGGCGAGAGTTTATCCGATGTGCTCGTACGATCAATATGAATCCGGCCGGCTTTCCACGGCACATCGGTCTTAGCCAGATAGCGATGCAACAGGGTGGTTTTTCCGCTCCCGGACTCACCAATGACCAGCACGAGCAAATCCATCCCCTGGACCAGGTGATTGAGCACCTGCAGTCGCTGCTCAAATGATTCAAAAGGGTAGTAAAACTTGGCGTCCGGTTCTGGTGCAAACGGGTCCCTTTTAAGGCCGAGAGCAGATCGGTAATTTTGATCTTGATTTGTCTGAAACACGGTTATCCCCAATAAGGGAATTATGCTATGTATCGTCAGAAAGTCAAGAATTTGTTTTCTGCTCAGGATGCATAGATCGAGCACTTTTGGACGGCCATGGCTGCTTCCTGCAGGGCTTCGGCAAAGGTCGGATGGCCGTGGATGGTACGGGCAATGTCTTCGGAACTGGCACCGAACTCAACGGCCAGTACACATTCGGCGATCATGTCCGCTGCGCGCGGTCCGATGATGTGCACCCCCAGGATTCGATCGGTTTTTTTATGGGCGATGACTTTGACGAAACCCTCGGTTTCACCCATACAGCGTGCCCGTCCGGCACCGGAGAACGGATAAGTACCGGTACAATAATCGATGTCCCGCTCTTTGATCTGTTCTTCGGTAAGCCCCACGCTGGCCACCTCCGGCCAGGTGTAGATCACCGATGGAATGGCGTCATAATTGACTTCTCCGGGTTTGCCGGCGATGCATTCGGCCGCAGCGATGCCCTCGGCCGAGGCCTTGTGGGCCAGCATCGGCCCGGCAATGAGGTCGCCGATGGCATAAATGGATGGAATATTAGTGCGATAGGATCCATCCACCAGCAGGTGGCCGGTGTCGGGGTCTGTGTTAATTCCGATCTCTTCGATGCCCAGTCCCCCGGTGCGGGGACGGCGACCCACGCTGATAAGAAGACGATTGCAGGCTAAGCTTTCTTTACCTTTTTTTGTTTCCAGATCCACCTGCACTGATTTATTGGATATTTTAGCAGCGGTTACCCTGGTTTGCATCCGGAAATTAATCCCCTGACGTTTGAGAACCCGCTGCAGTTTGCGTCCCACCTGTCCATCAAGAGTCGGGGCGATCTTCGGAAGCATTTCAATCACCGTTACCTTGGCTCCGAGCCGCAGCCATACTGAACCCAACTCCAGCCCGATGTAACCGCCGCCCACAATACCCAGGTGTTTGGGAACGGTATCCAGGTTTAAGGCCTCCCGGGAGCTGATCAAATGCCGGCCGTCAAACTCCAGGCCCGGCAATGATACCGACTCAGCGCCGGTGGCCAATACTATGGCCTTGGCCTGCAGGCTTAAATACTCGGCTTTTTTAGGTCCTGAAGCATTTGGCGCAATTTCGACGCGGTCGGATCCGGCCAGCCGGCCGGTACCGTGAATGATTTCAATTTTGTGGCCTTCAAGAAGTTTTCGGACATTTTCGGTTAATTCCTGAACAACTTTTTCCTTGCGGGCCATCATGGTCGGCAGGTCCAGGCTTACACGGCCGGTTTTAATGCCGTGGGCGGCAAAATGTTCTTTAGCCAGATGGTAGTATTCGCTGGAATCCAACAGTGCTTTGCTGGGTATGCACCCGACATTCAGACACACACCTCCCAGGCGCGGTTCTTTTTCGACGCAAGCCACCTTCATACCGAGCTGGGCAGCGCGTACCGCAGCCACGTACCCTCCGGGACCGCTTCCGATAATAACGACATCATAGTTTTTATCTTTGGCCATATCAAATCTCCATCATCATGCGTTCCGGGTTTTCGATAAACTCTTTGATACGTTTGAGGAAGGTGACCGCTTCTCTGCCGTCCACGATACGGTGATCGTAGCTTAGGGCCACATACATCATGGTCCGGATGACGATTTGATCATCGATCACAACCGGACGCTTTTCAATTTTATGCATTCCCAGAATAGCGCTTTGGGGTGTATTTAAAATTGGTGTGCTCAACAGTGAGCCGTAAACGCCGCCGTTACTGATGGTAAACGTGCCGCCCTCGAGATCTGAAATTTCAAGACGATTTTCCTGGATTTTTTTGACATAATCTACAATGGCCTGTTCCAGTCCGGCAAAACTCAGCTTATCCGCGTGGCGGATAACCGGAACGACCAGACCCCGTTCAGAACCCACAGCCACTCCGATGTGATAATAGTGGTGCTCGATAAAATCCTTTCCGTCTATAAAGGCATTGATCTGAGGCTGCTCCTTGAGTGCTTCTACTCCGGCCTTGATAAAAAACGACATCATCCCCAGATTAACGCCGTATTTTTGCTTAAAGGTCTCTTTGTACTGCTTGCGAATGGCCATGAGGTTCGTCATATCAATTTCATTGAAGGTGGTGAGCATGGCCGTGCTGTGTTTGGCCTCCAGCAGACGGGCGGCGATGCGTTGCCGGATCGGGCTCATTGGTTTTTTGCTGATGCGTTCTTCGGCCGTAATGGTTTTGGCCGGTTCCATATCCACCGGTGCCTGTACCGCTGCCGGAACTGCACTCTGATCGGATATGGCCGCTGAAACTGCCGGATGATCACTTTCCAGATACAAAACCACATCGCCTTTTGTGATGCGACCGTCGGGTCCTGTCCCCGGTATCAGGGCCGGATCCAGGTTTTTTTCCGCCACCAGCCTTCTTACCGAAGGTCCCAATTGACTTCCGGTCTCTGAAGGCGGCAAGCTTTGCTCCGGCACGGGTGCCGGCGGTGGCAGCAAAGGTTCAGCGAGTTCGACGGCCGGGGCCGCTGCCGGTTTTTCCGCTGCTTCCGGCGTTGCCGGTTCGCTGGGCGTGGATGCCTCGGTTTGGGCTTCTTGTGCCTGTTCAACCGCAGGCATTGCTGCTGCCCGAGCCGCACCTTCTGAATCCAGCGTTCCGACAACAGCGCCGATGGCCACAGTTTCCCCCTCTGCGACCTTAATCTTCAGCATGCCATCTGCTTCGGCCACTACTTCAAGGGTGACCTTGTCGGTTTCAATGACGAAAAGGGGCTCATCTTTTTTTACCGGATCACCATCACTTTTAAACCATTGCGCCAGCAGCGCTTCGGTAACGGATTCTCCTACACTGGGGACTTTTATCTCGGTGATCATTTAGACTCCTAATATGTTAGTTGATTTTTATTCGTCGCTTTTACGGCCAATATTCGATAATTGACCACTGATGCTCGATACTGGATACTCGATGCTCGATAATTGCAATTCCGCAGGTTCAGCTTTTCTTTCCTTCATCGAGTATCGAGCCTATCTCACCTCCGCCTGCTGTTGGCTGCCGCCGGGCGGCCCTACGGCCTTTTCAATAATTTCATTTTGTTCCCGCCTGAATATCGCTGGAAAGCCGGTTGCCGGGCTGGACGCCGCCTCTCGGCCGATATATATCAGAGATTGTTTAATGACGTCTTCTACCCGCGGTCTGATAAATTGCCACCCTCCCATGTTTTCGGGTTCCTCCTGGACCCAGCACCATTGCTTGGCCCTTGAATATTTTCTAACCGCCTTTTTCAACAGTTCCCGGGGAAAAGGATAAAACTGTTCTATCCGCAAAATGGCAAGGTCGGTGCTTTCCCGATCCATGCGCCGGGCTGCCAGTTCATAATAAATTTTGCCGCTGCAGAGCAGAACGGTGTGCGGATCTTTGATGGCGTTGGTGTCATCTATCACGGTCTGAAATGAACCTTGAACAAGCTCATCGATAGTGGAAACCGCCGCCGGAAGGCGCAGCAGGCTTTTTGGTGTTAAAATAACCAGCGGCTTGCGAAATGTACTTTTAAGCTGACGTCGCAGCAGATGAAAGTACTGGGCCGGCGTTGTGGGATTGCAAACCTGGATATTGTCAGCGGCACACAACTGCAAAAACCGTTCAAAGCGAGCGCTTGAGTGTTCAGGGCCCAGGCCTTCAAAGCCATGGGGAAGCAGCAATACCAGACCGCTTAGACGCTGCCATTTGGATTCTCCGCTGGCAATAAACAGGTCAATAATCGATTGGGCATTGTTGACAAAATCACCAAACTGGGCCTCCCAGAGTACCAAACCATTGGGTTGGGCCAGAGAATACCCGTATTCAAAACCAAGGACGCCGGCCTCTGATAACAGGCTGTTAAAAACGGTGAAAGGCGCCTGCTTTTTTTCCAGGGCATTGAGCGGTGCGTATTTTTTGCCGGATTGGATATCCACCAGAATGCTGTGGCGCTGGCTGAATGTGCCCCGACCGCTGTCCTGACCACTGAGACGGATAGGGAATCCCTCGGTCAACAGGGAAGCAAAGGCCAGTGCTTCAGCGCCTGCCCAATCCAGCCCATACCCGCTCTGCGCAGCTTGCAGCCGTTTTTGCAGGAGCCGTTCCAGTTTCGGATTTAACGTAAAGCCCTCAGGGACGGCATTCAGCTTTTGAGCCAGCGATATCAGCGTTTCTTTTTTCACACCGGTATCGATCGGGGCATGGCTGAAGTCAGCTTTAATTTCCTGCCAGTCTTCATAAAACTCAGGAAAGGGAAACGGGCATTCGCTGCCGTGAACGGCGTCATAGGCGGTATTTAAGCGGGTGTTAATTGTGTCAATGATCGTTTCAATAGCGCTTTTTTGAACCACTTTTTCCTGTATAAGGCTATCGGCATAAAGTTGGTGCAATGAAGTTCGCTGTCGAATTTGTTCGTACATTTGCGGCTGGGTGAAATAGGGTTCATCGCCTTCATTATGTCCATAGCGGCGATAACAGACCACATCGATCACGACATCTTTGGCAAACTCCCAGCGGTAATCGGCGGCCAGCTGAAAAACGTGCACCAGGGCCTCGGGATCTTCCCCATGGACATGGAAGATCGGGACCATGAGCATTTTGGCGACATCGGTACTATAACGGGTGGACCGCGCATCTTCGGGAAGGGTGGTGTATCCTATCTGGTTATTGATCACCAGATGAATTGTGCCGCCGGTTCGGTAGCCTTCAAGCTGGGACATGTTCAAGGTTTCGGTCACGATGCCCTGTCCGGCAAAAGCGGCATCTCCGTGAATAAGAAGCGGCAGTATGTGGTTGCGCTCCTGATCGGCTGTGATGTCCTGCCGGGCCCGGACGAATCCTTCCACAACCGGATCCACCGACTCCAGGTGGCTTGGATTGTTCATTAGAAAGATACGCAGGTTTTGAGCGCCGGATAGTTTTATATCGGCAAGGTACCCGTTGTGATATTTTACATCACCGGCACCCGTCAGATCATCCGGATTGTAGCAATTTTCAAACTCTCCGAATATGTCTTCATAGGGTTTATTTAGGATATGGGCCTGTACGTTTAATCGACCGCGGTGGGCCATGCCCAGAATAACTTCCGTGCATCCTTTTTGAGCAACATGCCGGACCAGGTTGTCTAAAGCCGGAATAATCGCATCACCGCCTTCCAGCGAAAAGCGCGTCACCGCAAGGTATTTTTTATTGATGAACTGTTCAAACAGGGCGGCCTGGAAAAGCTTTTCCAATATGCGGTGCTTGACGGAAGTCTCCAGGTGCAGGCGGTTGCGCACGGGTTCCATCCGATCCAGCAGCCATTGGCGTTCGTCCGGATCCTGCAGATGCATGAATTCGACACCGATGGAATGGCAATAGGTTTCTTTGAGGGCCTGAACAATCTCACGCAGGGGCACCCGTTCAGATGCGGCCAACCGGCTGGCAAAAAATTCGCGGTCAAGATCTTCCGGCGTGAGTTTGAAGGCTGCCAGATTTAAAAGCGGGTGATCCGAAGGGCATGCGGCCAGCGGATCCAGGCAGGCCATTAAATGACCGAGATCACGGTAGCGATAAATGAGGGCCTGAACCCTGGCCTGCCGCCGCAATTGATTTTCATCGACTGCTTCTGCTGCCGGTTTGATTCCGGAGGCAGCCAGATCAAATCCTTCAAAGAAAAAACGCCATTCCCTGGAAAGTGAATACGGATCTGTTTTCCAGCGCTTATATTGGCTGTCAATAAAGTCAGCGTTCCAGGTTGCCGTAAGGTTCATATCGCCACACCCGATTGTATGGTAAGGTAAGTCAGACGCTAGATACTGGCCCCTTTTAGATCCAGGAGTAATATGATAGATCCAAGCCGGATAATATGGAAAAGAGGGTAATGTGTCAAATATATTTGATAAGTTTTTTTAATCGGTTATACTTGAGAGTGATCCTTTTGGTTTTTTAAACTAATAATTATGGCCATGACTGAAACGCCTAAAAATGAAGCTGAGTTCAGGGAATTTGTCTTAGATGTTGTTAAAACCCTGGTTGCTCTGATCGAAGAAAAAGATCCGTTTTTAAGAAAGCATTCCGAGCGCGTTGCCAACAACTGCGCCAATTTTTGTGAGGAATATAAAATTGTCGGCAATGAGGATGTTGAAACCATCTACTTTGCCGGCTTGCTGCATGATATCGGTATAGTCGCCATTCCCATCAATTTATTACAAAGAACCGAACCGCTTACGGACGAAGAAATGATCCTGATAAAAAAGCATCCCGTCAGCGGTGAAAAAGTTCTGGGAAATTTGAATATACTGAAAGATGTCTTGCCGATGGTCCGTCACCATCATGAAGCGATTGATGGCTCAGGTTATCCGGATGGTTTAAAAGCCGATAAAATTCCCCTTGGCGCCCGGGTTATCGGCCTTTTCAATTACCTGGATAATATGGTATTTGCCCGTTCCTCAGACAAAGCGCTGAGTATAGAAGATGCCCTGGCGGACATTAGCGCTAAAGCCGGGCAGCTGTTTGATCAGGACTTGATTCAAAATTGTATTGCCTTCGTCGAGGCCAACGCCGGCAACTCTTCAGATTATCTGCAAAAACGGCAGGCGGATATTATGAAGGAGGTCTTTGTCGAAATCCTCGGCAAATTCAAGTCCGGAAAAATCAATCCGCCGGTGATGCCCCAAGTCATTCGGGAAATGCAGGCTGTGATTAAACAACCCAAGTCGACGCCGGAAGAGCTGGCGCAAGTCATCGAAAAAGATCCGACCATCTCCCTGCGTTTGATTTCGGTCGCCAACAGCCCCGTTTATCGCGGTATAACCGGGATCCGCAACGTAAAAAGCGCCATTCCGCGTCTGGGCCTTAAAGAAACCCTTAATATCGTTCTGGCCATCGCCAATAAAAGCCTGTATGAAACCAAAAACGTTAAATGCAAAATATTGATGGACAGGCTGTGGGTGCATTCCCTGGCGTGCGCCTACGGATCCAAACTGATTGCTCAAACATTAAAACTTGACGATCTGGAAAAATATTTCCTGATGGGTCTGACCCATGATATCGGCAAAACGTTGCTGTTGAAAGCCTTTTCTGAAGTCTCAAAGGGCAGATCACTAAACATCGATGCGATCGAAGCCAATATCCAGGAGGCTCACATCGGATTGGGCAGTATGCTGCTTAAACGCTGGGGATTCGATGCGGAATTCATTAACGTTATTACCCACCATGAAGATGAAGAATATAGTTCCGATACCGTCAAGGAGATTCTGATCGTTCATCTTGCGAATATGCTGACCCGCCCGATCGGCTTTAGTCTGTTCGAAGAGGAAATAGACTTTGCCGAACTGCGATCCGCGAAAATACTTAAATTGGAACCCGAAAAGGTTGAAGGCATCGGAGAAGAAGTCAAATCCATTATTTCGGATGTGGCCCACCTCTTTTAAACTTCGAAGATAGTATTTCCGGAGATCTTATCCTTAGATACTGGACGTTAAAGCACCCCGCACCGAAGCATAAAATCCCAAATTCCAATTTTCAATGACCGAAGCATTTAAACGTTGGTCAGTGGTATTTGTTTGCCATTCGGATTTCATATATAGTTATTTGTCATATCGGTCAATTGTCTACTCTGATGTAACTTGTAGTTCGAGCGAATGACCTTATATTGGGGTTGAATGTTTGAGACGCCGTTGGTATATCTTACCCTGTATTTGCATCCTAAGATTGAATCATTGGAAATTCGAATTTGAATATTGATTGTTATTTGTCATTTGGTGCTTGGAATTTTCTCAATCAAGAACGCGACTGTTTTTAGATGTTTCCACTATTATTTCTGTCTTTATGGGCGTCACACGATGGACTAACTTCAAAGAGGCTGTAATGGTTAGAAGGTCAATTCATTTTAAAATAATTCTATCTGGCCTATGCTTTTTCCTGGCATATTTACCGCCTCGTCTGTGGGGTCAGCAAGAAGCGAAGGGGCCACCGCCGGCCACCGTGTCGGTGGCGAAAGTAAAGGCCGGCCGGGTTGCTCCCCAGAGCGAATTTATTGCTACTATTTTTTATCAGGAGATATCGGAGACGGCCTCTGAGACCAGCGGACTTGCTTCGGATGTCCGCTTCGAGGAAGGGCAACGGGTAAAAAAAGGACATGTCCTTGTAGTACTTGGCTCTGAAATACTTCGCAAAAGGCTCCAGGCGGCCCGATCAACTTATGAACAGGTGTTGTCTGAACTGGAGATCGCCAGAATAGATTTGAAAAGAAGAGAAAAGTTGTTTGAAAAGAAGTCCATTTCAGAACAGACCTACGATGAAAACAGGTATCGGGTGATTGGATCAGAAAAGCAGGCGGCTTCTCTGAACGCCCAGGTTGAACAGTTGGCAATCGAGCTCGAGAAAAAAATAATCCGGGCGCCCTTTGATGGCGTGGTTATCAAGCGACATGTGGATCGGGGGGAATGGATTTCAGAAGGTGAAACCGTGGCGGTGATCGGCAAAGATGACGTCATTGACATTGTGGCGGAGCTGCCGGAACAAATCATTCCGTATATCAAGATCGGTATGCAGGTGAGAGCGGCCGCAAACGGCCAAGAATTCAGCGGGACGGTGAATGCCATCGTTCCCAAAGGTGATGTCCGCACCCGCACCTTTCCGGTAAAAATTAGAACGTCCAACCAATTTTCTTTGATAGAAGGCATGTCGGCCAAGGTAACCCTGCCAAAAGGCGAGATTAAAAAGACGCTGATTGTCCCCCGGGATGCGGTTATAACCAAATTCGGACAGACGGTGGTATTCACTGCTGAGAATTCCAAGGCAATCATGCTGCCGGTTCAGATAATTGGCTTCGAGGACCTGAATGCAGGCGTTGCGGCTCCCGGCTTAAAAGAAGGCATGTTCGTTGTCGTCGAAGGCCATGAACGTCTTAGCAATGGACAGACGGTAACCTTTAAACCGCCGGAGGACAGATGACAGCAACCCGTAACCAGAGGCCAGCACCATGGATCCCATCAGGTTTTCAATCGAAAAACCGGTATCTGTCATAGTCGGTATCATCCTGGTCGTCCTTTTTGGGTGGATCGGCCTGACGAGCCTGCCCTATCAACTGAGCCCTACGGTGATAGAGCCCGAGATCACCGTCACGACCACCTGGCCCGGTGCGACCCCCTACGAGATTGAACGGGAGATCATAGAAGAGCAGGAAAAGGTTCTAAAAGGCATTCCGGGGTTGCTGGAGATGGAAAGCTCATCCTATAACAGCCAGGGAACCATTACCCTGAAATTCAGTATCGGAACCGAAGTAGATGGCGCCTTGCTGAGGGTATCGAACAAACTGGATGAAGTGCCGACCTATCCTGAAAATGTAGACAAGCCTATCATATCCGCCACCGGGGCCGCGACCTCACCCGTCGTATGGATGGTCTTAAAAACCCTGGAGGGCAATTCCAACTCCACCTATACCTATCGCACATACTTTGAAAATAATATCCGGCAATACCTGGAGCGCACCGAAGGCGTTGCCGATCTGTTTATCGGCGGCGGCATCGAAAAGGAGATGCATATCATTGTCAAACCGGAGAGGTTGGCCGCTTACGGCCTGACCATCCCCGATTTAATTGATATTCTCCGGGCCGAAAACATCAACATTTCCGCCGGCACACTGGGGGTGGGGCGACGGGATTACAGGATCCGGACAACAGCTGAATTTAAATCCCCCGAAGATATTGAAAATATTGTTGTCCGATCCACGGGACTCCAGCGTATCAAGCTGGCGGAATTGGCGGTGGTGAAATTTGGCTATCAAAAGCCTACCGCTGCCATGCTGCATTTGGGCCAAGAAGGCATTGCCATTGGCGTCAAACCGGAACCCGATGCCAATATTCTGGAGCTTTCGGATCGGCTCGAGGAGGTCGTCAACTGGCTGAATACGGAAAAACTTGCCACCGAAAAGATATTTCTGGAATGGGTATATGATCAACGTCACTATATTCGCGGAGCAATTTCGCTGGTTCGACAGAATATCCTGCTGGGTGGGACGCTGGCGGTTATCGTGCTGCTGATTTTTCTGAGAAGTTTTACGTCTACCATTATTGTCGCTACTGCCATCCCGATCAGTATTATCGGCACTTTTATTTTCATGAAATTTCTGGGAAGAAATTTGAATGTCGTCAGTCTGGCCGGCATTGCATTTGCGGTGGGAATGCTGATCGACAGCGCCATTGTCGTGCTGGAAAATATCGACAGGCATCTCAACATGGGCAAATCAGCATTTAAAGCCGCCTATGAAGGTACCCGGGAGGTCTGGGGTGCCATTCTGGCATCCACCTTGACAACCATCGCGGTGTTTCTTCCGGTCGTCTTTATGGAGGATGAAGCCGGTCAGCTTTTCAGAGATATTGCCATTGCCGTAACCTCCGCTTTGGCCCTAAGCCTTTTTGTTTCCGTATCGGTAATCCCCATGTTCTCCAAACACCTTTTCAAGTCAACCGGGCACAAACAGCGCTCGCCCAAGTTTAAATCCCCTGTGGCGTCTTTCGGCAACCTGATGCAAAAGGGGATAATGCGGCTGGTAAAACTGGCCACCCGAAACTGGATGACAAGAATTTCCACCGTGCTTTGCTTCAGTGTCATTTCTATCTACGGTGCCATCCTGCTGATGCCCAAAATGGAATACCTTCCCCAGGGAAACCGCAACCTGGTTATCAACATCCTTATCCCTCCGCCCGGCCTTTCCTTTGATGAAAGAAAGGCCATCGGTGAGCATGTCTATCAGATGAACGCACCTTACTTTGGAAAAGATAAAGATGGATTTCCGGGAATCAAAAATATGTTCTATGTCGGGGCGGAACAAATTATGCTTTTCGGTGCCATCAGTACCCACGAACAGAGGGCCGGCGAACTGGTACCGCTATTTATGCGCACAATTTTTTCCATCCCGGGAATGTACGGGGTCAGTATTCAGGCAGGAGTATTTCAAACCGGACTTGGCCGGGGCCGAACGGTCGAAATCAATGTCAGTGGTGAAGACCTCAATCAAATTGTCCAGGCCGCCGGGATGTTTTTTGGTGCCATCAAAAAAGAGATCCCCCAGGCGCAGATCAGGCCCGTGCCTTCACTTGAATTGCTGTTCCCCGAAGTGCTGATCATCCCTGAACGCGATCGCATCAAAGCAGCTGGAATGACGGCCCGGGACTTTGGCGTGGCCATCGACGTGCTTATGGATGGCAGGGAAATTGGTGAATTCAAGCAGGAGGGGCAGAAAAAAATAGATATGGTACTCAAGGCTTCCGAAAAAGATATTTCCACCCCGGAAAGGCTGTATGATGCACTTATTGCCATTCCGGGCGGCAAGGTGGTGCCGGTGTCCTCGCTTTCAAGGTTGAGACGAACATCCGGTATTACCCAGATCAGGCATTTGGAAAGGCAGCGCACGATCACTCTGGAAGTCACGCCGCCCTCATTTTTGCCGTTGCAGGAAGCCATGGAGATCATAAATTCGAAGGTGGTCAGGCCTCTGTCCGGGCAGGAGGCATTACGGGGGGTCGATATCGGTCAAAGCGGTGTCGCTGATAAACTAAGCGAAACCCGCAAAAGTTTGCAATGGAATTTTATTCTGGCAGCGGCGATTGCCTATCTGTTGATGGCCGCTTTATTTGGCAATTTTATCTATCCGCTTATCATCATGTTTAACTTACCGCTTGCAGCCGTCGGGGGGTTGCTTGGGCTCAAATTGGTCAACCTGCTGATTGCCGATCAGGCCCTTGATATCCTCACGATGCTTGGTTTTGTGATTCTGATCGGCGTAGTCGTCAACAACGCAATCCTCATTGTTCATCAATCCTTAAACAATGTCCGCTTCAACAATATGCCCTATCGCGAAGCCGTTCTCGAATCCACCCGCACCCGGCTAAGGCCCATTTATATGAGTGCCGCGACCAGCATATTCGGCATGCTTCCCCTGGTTTTGGTTCCCGGTCCGGGATCCGAATTTTACCGGGGGTTGGGAAGCGTGGTGCTCGGGGGGCTGGCGGTTTCGACCATTTTTACCGTGTTTGTCATCCCGGCCCTTCTCATGTTTTTTATCAGGATGGAAAAGACAGATAACAGATAACAGAGGCATTCGATTTCGGGTTTGTCTGATTGTCACCACGAAACGCACAACCCGTAACAAGGACAAGCTAATTATGAAATACCGTGAAGAAAAAGATTCCATGGGAACCGTCCGCGTTCCGGCCGATGCTTATTACGGCTCCCAAACCCAGCGAGCGGTGGACAATTTTCCCATCAGCGATCTCAGGTTTCAGGCCGACTTTATCCATGCCCTGGCTCTGGTTAAGCATTGTGCGGCCCAGGTCAATCATAATCTCGGTCTGCTGGACCCTGAATTAGCGAAAGCTATTTCCCGGGCCTCCCGGGAGGTTATGGATGGAAAATATGACAGCCAATTTGTAGTGGATATTTTTCAGACCGGCTCCGGCACTTCCACGAACATGAATATGAATGAGGTGGTGGCTGCCAGGGCAAATGAGATCCTGACCGGCCAAAAAGGAGGCAAGTCGCCGGTCCACCCCAATGATCATGTGAATCTGGGGCAGTCCAGCAATGATGTGATTCCTTCAGTGATACACATATCGGCATTGATGTTGATTGATGAGCGCTTAATCCCGTCTCTTGAATCGCTCAATAAAGCATTTGCGGCCAAAGCCGATGAATTCAAAAATATTCGCAAACTCGGACGCACCCACCTGCAGGATGCAGTTCCAATGTATCTGGGCCAGGAGTTTTCAGGCTACGCCCGGCAAATAGAGCTTGCCATCGACCGCATCCGGTCCGTCGAGCCCCGGCTGGCTGAACTGGCTCTGGGAGGGACCGCCGTGGGCAGCGGCTTGAACACCCATCCGGGTTTCGCAAATCAGATCATCGCCTTGATTTCAAACCATACCGGCTTGCCCTTTACCGAAGCCCAAAACCATTTTGAGGCCCAGGCCGCCCAGGATGCGGCCGTTGAAGCCAGCGGCATGTTAAAATCCCTGGCTGTCAGCCTGATAAAAATTGCAAACGATATCCGTTGGCTGGCCTCCGGTCCCAGATGCGGCATCGGCGAAATTAACATTCCCTCCCTGCAGCCGGGATCTTCGATTATGCCCGGCAAGGTCAATCCCGTTATTCCCGAGGCTGTTTTGCAGGTGGCGGCCCAGGTAATGGGCAACGATACGGCCATTATGATGGGCGGCCAGGCTGGAAATTTCGAGTTAAACGTCATGCTGCCGGTGATCGCTTACAGCCTTTTACAATCGATCGCCCTGTTGGCTTCGGTAACCGGCCTATTTGCTGAAAAATGTATTGCCGGGATTACCGCCAACCGGGAGGCTTGTGCCGCCTATATTGAAAAAAGTCTGGCGCTGGTGACCGGGTTGGTACCGATAATCGGTTACGATAAAGCGGCTGCCATCGCCAAAAAAGCTTATGAGAGCGGAAAAACGATCCGGGATGTCGTCAGGGACGAATCGATTCTGTCCGAAGATGAGCTTGATGATTTGTTGCAAGGCTAGATCAAGGTGCAGTCACCTGGTTGGTTCAGCAACGTGGTCCGGTATTGTGCAGTTTACTTTTTCCCCCGGATTAGGTATAAATTTTTTCAACAGTTAACAAAATTTCAAAGTGGAGGTATTGTATGTCAAAGAAACGTTACACGGTTAAAACGGGTTGTCCACAATGCGGATGCAGCGGGACTCAGGTGCTATCTGAAGAAGAAATGAAAGAACGATACGGGCATGTTCCTAATTTCGATATGGAATGCGGGGAATGCATGGAAAAGTTTACCTCGGAAATGAAAGCTGCCTGCCCGGAGTGGGATAAGGAGTGTCAGATGCAGGAGTAGGAGAGGCAGGCTTCGCTCCACTGGAGGAGCGCTAGGCGCATTTCTTGCGCTCCGATTGAGGGTTGCTTCGCTCAAGATCGTAAAATTTACATCTATGATACACCGGGTGCCCGAAACATCAATGGATAATCACCGCTTTGCCGGGCTTTCACGCTTAGAATTGTACTTCGCTTTATCGCGTACCCCACATGGGTTGCTGGACATGTGCACACCGGCCTTTGGTGCTCTGCTGTGGCTGGGGCATTTCCCATCTCTTTACGTTACCTTATTAGGACTGATCACGACCTTTGCCGGTTATACCGCCGTATATGCCCTAAACGACGTGATCGACTACGAGGCCGACAAAGAAAAGGCCGCTGTTGGAGGCTTTTCAAATGCGCAGAACGATCTGGACAGTATGATCGTCCGGCATCCCATGGCCCAGGGTTTGTTGAGTTTCAAGGAGGGGCTGGTTTGGGCGTTGGTTTGGGGTTTAGTGGCTTTAATCGGCGCGTATATCCTCAATCCGGTTTGCGTTCTTATTTTCCTGGCCGGCTGTACCCTGGAAGCTATTTATTGCATGTTGTGGCGGGTCAGCCCGTTTCGTGCCCTTGTCAGCGGTGCCGTAAAGGCCTCCGGTGCCATTGCTGCCGTCTTTGCTGTAGACCCTAATCCTTCCGGGGCCTATTTGGTCATTTTGTTTTTGTTGCTTTTTTGCTGGGAAATCGGCGGTCAGAACATCCCTAACGATTGGGTGGATATTGAGGAAGATAAGCAATTCAAGGCCTTAACCATACCGGTTTGTTATGGCCTCCAAGCCTCACGGATCATTGGGTTGATAACCCTTGTATTGGCTTTAGGCCTGAATGCAGCCATATTTTATTATTCCCAGGTTGATTTTGTAATTATTTATGCCATTATTTCTTTCGCCGTAGGGTGCTACCTGCTTTTACTGCCGGCCGCAAAACTCTTTCAAACCCTGAAAGCCTCCGATGCCATAGCCTTATTTAATAAAGCCAGCTATTATCCTCCGGCGCTGCTTGTGATCGTTATGATCCGATTGACAATTTAGTTTTTTGAAACCCTTAAGGAGAAGCGATGAAAGAATTCACTCCAGACGAACTTGCCGATTACAATGGCACCAACGGAAATCCCGTTTATGTCGCTTACGACGGCAAAGTTTATGATGTCAGCGAAAGCAAGTTGTGGCGAAGCGGCGTCCATATGAAACGCCATCATGCCGGTCATGAGCTGACCACCGATCTTCAGGCCGCTCCCCACGAAAAAGATGTGCTGGAGCGATACCCCCAGGTGGGGGTATTAAAAAAGGTTGTTGATGAGCGCAAAATTCCCCTGCCGATCGACTGGCTGATTTCTCGATACCCTATGCTCAGACGCCATCCGCACCCGATGACAGTTCATTTTCCCATTGTATTTATGATGTCCACCACGGTATTTAATCTGCTATACCTGATTACCGGGGTTAAAGCCTTTGAGACCACGGCCTTTCACTGTCTTGGGGGCGGGATATTATTTACCGTGGTGGCCATATCCACCGGATTCTATACCTGGTGGCTTAATTATATGGCCAAGATGCTCAAACCGGTAAAGATCAAAATTCCCCTTTCGCTCATTATGTTGGCCATTGCTGTCATCATTTTTATCTGGCGGATGCTCATGCCGGATATCATGGATTCGTTGCAGGGGCCCGGCATCATTTACTTGGTGCTGGTTCTATCGCTATCAGTTTTGGTAACCACTATCGGCTGGAATGGGGCTGAGATGACGTTTCCGATCGAGAAAAAGTGATCGCATTCGGGTTGCGTGTTACGTGGTGACATCCAGATCAATCCGCAACACGCAACAAACTCAGCACAAAATCATAACGTGGGAATGAATACGATGCCCAAGCTAAGTTTAGCAATCTATTTGATTGCTAAATGTATGACGGCAATTCCGTTGGTGAGGCTGCGATAGCTGACCTGAGAAAATCCAATTTTCATCAGCAGGTCCGACAGTTCATCGGGCAGCGGAAACATGCGAATTGATTCCGGCAGGTGGGTATAGGCTTTGCGGGAACCGGCAATCAGCTCTCCCAAAAAAGGCATGATATAAAAAGAATAAATATCATACAGCCACCGGAAGGGCGGAAAGGTCGGCTTGGAAAATTCAAGGCACATCATTTTTCCCCCGGGCTTTAATACCCGGTACATTTCTTCAAATCCTTTTTTCATATTGGTCACATTGCGGATACCAAAACCAACCATGGCGGCATCAAAGTGCTTATCCGGGAAACTGACGGTTTCGGCGTTGCCCTGCACATATCCGATTCGTGAAGCCATATCCTTATGGGCCACCTTGTACAGGCCGGCCTGAATCATGGCACGATTTATGTCGTATACGATGACTGCGCCGGCCGACCCGATATCTTTGGCAGCCAGCATGGCCAGATCAGCCGTGCCGCCGCAGACATCCAATATTTGATCACCGGGAGCCAGTTCCATCATTCGAACAGCCGTGCGTTTCCAGAGATGATGAATACCAAAGCTCAAAAGGGAATTCATAAAGTCATAGTGTTGCGCCACTGAATTAAAATGCTGTATAACCCGAGCCGTTTTTTGGTCCCGGGCGATACCCTCATATCCGAAGTAAGTGGGTTTAGCGCTGTTATCGCACTCAGCCAGTTGCTCTTTGCGATCCTGGCCATCCAGCCATATTTCTCTTTGTTTAAGCATCGGATCCGTTTCTTGAATTTGGAATTTGATTTTTTAGTTGGGCTTCTGAAACAGCTTATTATTTTTGATCAAAGCCGGCAACCGTAAAGATAAGCAGATTAATTTAGACTTCAACGGTGTTCGTTTCAATTTTGCAGAAAATATCCTTTTTAACAAACAATATAAAGTAATCGTCGGACCGACCGATAATATAAATGGGGCTAAATTCAGATATAGAGTTGGAGGTGAAAAATCTACAGTGTGAGGTGAACGTGATGACTCATCCAGCAACCAATTTTTGTAAACAAGAGGAAATGTCCATTTGCACAGCCGGTTGTCAGAAACAGCAGATTGACTGCAGTTTCTACGAAAAATCCCAGTTTGCCAATCGGTGTATGTATTTTATTTTTGACGAATACTGTGATTCCTTGAAGGCTCAGATGAATTCGGCAGCGGTGGCCATCTCCTCGCGCTACTAGAGATTAACTTCTGGGGATTACAAAATTTTGGTGGGGGCGTAAGGCTAAGGCGGGTTTGTTGAATTCCTGAATTTTTCTTACGTAGCTGCAAATTTTTTCGCCAGATCGTTATCAATGACATACATACAGACTTCTTTGGCACCCTGGTCTGCATATTGGTATTTTTCACGCAGGTTGTTAATCAAATAGCCCACATCGTCTCTAATGCGCTTATCATAGGTTTTGAAATCTTCGTCATTATAGTCTTTTATCGCCCGCCGGAAATTTTCGTTTTCCAGAAACGGATCCAGCACTTTTTCCTTTAGATTATATACATAACGGTCGTGCATGGATTGAAAGATCTTTGTCTCTGTAATTGACAGGCCCTCCACCATGATCTCCTGGGTCAGTGTTTTGGTGGTGTATTCTTTTTGAGAAGTTTTACGAAAGGCTTTGCGTTGATCACCATTTATTTTGGCACCCAGCAAACGCCGTTCAATACTTTCCAGAAATTCATCGGTTATCGTCAGCTTTTCTCCCGTATAGGTGCAGGTTTCAACCGAGTCGATTTCAAAATTAATCGCGAACAGGTAATTTTGGATTTCCCTGGAAATCTGTTCTTCATTATAGTAGTAAAGGGACTCTTTAACTTCCTGCAGGACCGTATAGTCATACATGCGCAGCAGTGAATCCAGAAATCCCGCCGGTATTAAATCTTTAACACTTTTATTAATTTTGGTGAAAAATTTGCAAAGATCAGACATGTTGATCAGCTTATCTTCTTTGGCGTAAGCTGAAAAAAACTTATTGAATATTTTGATGGAATCGCGGCCGGAAATGCCATGTTCGCCTTCTTTTTCCGATTCACCGATAATATTGCGCCGCCGTTTGGCTGTCAGGGTTTTACGGTCTTCTTCCTTGAGCCATTTGGGTATGTATCCGGTATAGATTTCCATTTTGAGCAATTGCAGGTTCTCGTCGCAGTAAAGCCGGTATTTATTGGGATCACCGATCCATTCAAGCATGGCCTCGGATTTGGGATTCAGACGCGAAGAGATGATCACCCGGGCAAAATTATGCAGTACCCTGGGCAAAAACCTTTCGTCGATGTGTTTGCCGAAAATATTACGGTAAATTTCCACCTCGGTGGCCAGGTCCATCACATAGGGAATAGTGATATATTCCACCCGGTCCAAAAATGACTGAAAACCCTGGATGTTTTTTTCATCTTCCGGGTTCATCACGGCTAAAAGCAGAGAATTAACATTTTCTTCAATATCTTCTACCTTGTGAACGCCCTCACTGATAATGTTGTGAAGCTCGATCAACCGTTCGGTGTTGTGGCTCTTTACGTCCATCAGGGCGTAGATGCCGTTATTGGTTTTAGCATACTCGGAGAAAATATATTTCACCCGGTTGCTGTCTTTAAGGAGGCTGTTGATCCGTCGCTGTAAAATGGGATTGCTCATAACGTTTTGTCGCAGGGGCTTATCACCCGGGTTAAAAACACTAATTCCCTCTCCCAGACGCCGGTTGAACCGATACGGTCGCGCATAGAGCATCTCAAAGACTTTTTGAGGACTTTGCAGACGGTCCAGCAAGGCTTCATATAAAGAACTGCAGATAGTACACGGATTGTCTCTAAAGACCCAGTCATATTCTTTTTCAGTGGATAGCTTCCACTTGAATTCGTCGTTTTTAAAAAGATCGTCAAAAAATTCCCTGCGGTGGTTCTTCGGTATCATCAGAATTGGATTATCGTGGCTGGGACACGGTACTTCAATATAGGTGTTTGCCAGTTGAGGAGAAAAGCGCGCTGCAGCATAGGCCTCCGAACCCTGCAGGGAATCGCCCGGTTTCGATTCGTTTAAAGAGTCCACCTGATCCTCATAGGTAGTTTCAAGCAGATGCGACAATTTTTCAAGCACCGGATGGGTTTCAAAATCCCTGAATTCCTCCAGGATCTTTCGATCAAATCTCCATACGGTTTCATAGCGCATGCCGGCATCGGTATTGGCGTATTCTTCGAACTTCATCAGCAGATTATTTAAGAATGTGCTTTTGCCACAGCCGGGCGGGCCTTTGAAAATATAGATTTTATTTTGTTGGGCGCCCCGCTTTAAGGCTTCAACCAGGCTGATCAGTCGATTGGCAAAGAGGCGGTCGGCGAAAAATGGATAGTCGGCACCTTCGGCAAATAACTTGCTGCAGTCGTAGAGAACATAATGTATGGATTCGGGATCATCCGGATATTCTTCAACGCCTTCACCGACGTAGGCTTTGATCATATCGTGAAAGACCTGAAAGGCATTGCGGATTACAATTTGGGGCTTGGCGACAAGCTCATTGAGAAATCCTTCAAAGGCAACCGGAGAGCGCTGTTCAGATTCCCCGATGTTCAGATTCAGGTTGTCCATGGCCTTTTTAATGCTTTCAATGGAGGGATCGTCGTCCTGAACAGCGGCGGCCTTTTTCTTCGAAGGGGTTATAAATTCTTTGATACTCTTCATTTTTTTCTTCCGGTCGGTAGTGGCTGTTTTCTGCTTTCGGGTCATTTCTGGTCTCTGTTCCGCGTTGCGGGGTGCGGGTTGCGCGTTACGTGGTAACAACGAGACAAATCCGAAATTCCTGCCCGCCATCGTCCGCCTGAGGCGGACTCAGGCGAAGCGGGCAGGCGCAATCTAAAATCCCAAACCCTAAATATTTTCCTTAGATAACTTGCGATCCTTCATCGTATATCGGACGCGCTGCCACTTGATTTCCCGGGTCTGGCGGTCATCTTCCAGCGGCATGGTCAGTCCGGGAATGGGGAGCCTTGCCTGCGACGGTTCGGCCGGCACCACTTCGCTGGTTTCAAGCTTAACCGAAGTCCCCCATAGATATTCAATTCCCAGCATCGTGTTGGAGATAAATTCTTTTACGAGGGGTTTACCCTCAAAGCGGTGCACCAGATAAAGCTCGCTGTTTTCTGATTTTTTCTGATCGATTTCGATGAACGGCGGATGGTAGAGTGTGTCCAGCAGCATCTGGCGATAGCTGTCGGCACTGCGGCTTTTGATATAATATTCCCAAACCCCCCTTTGCTCGTTCAAACGCCGTCCGGCTACAAACAGCTTGTATTGATCTATAAAATCCTGATCCACAAAGGTGTTGATAAACATAAAGTCATTAAAATTATCCCGCAGCTTAAACAGGAAATCATTTCCCTGTCCGGTTTGGGCATCGAATTGTTTGCGTACTTCGGCGTCCAAAAGGCGCCTGAACTCAATGGAGTATTTGCCTTTGTCCGCAAGCTGCTCGATGTAATAAAACAATCGCATTCCCAGTGCGTAGGGGTTTAAGCCTACCCGCGGCATGGATGTCACCCCTGCATGGGTGCGGGCAAAATCCACCTCGTGCCCATGGATACGGTCATCCTGAAGAAAAAGCTTTTCATGCCAGTAACTGGCCCAGCCCTCGTTCATTATTTTGGTGCGGATCTGGGGCTGGAAAAATATAGAGGTTTTGCGCACTACCTCGATGACGGGTTTCATCCAGTTGTTTTTTTCCTTGGCCAAAAATGTCGAGTGTTCCAGGATATATTCCATCAGGTCCAGCCGGCGATTGGGCTTTTCATTCAGTGTTTTTTTATATATGGCGTCGAACTCGGGATGCTTTCGGATCACATCTGAAAAAAAAGCCTTTTCTCCCAGTTTCGGGTTTTCCTGCATGCATTCATTGTAGCGCTTAATTTCTTTTATATACTTATTGATTTTTACGTTTTTAATCGATTGCAGAAACACGTCAAAGTAAAAGTCGAGCATCTTTGATTGGCCGGTACGGGGGACACGATTGAGGCGCGAAAGTTCATCATGATATCCGACCAGGTTGTCGATGCCCCGCGAAAATTCGATGATGTAATCCACCCAGCGGCCTTTTTCCGATCGCAGTTTGGTCATCATGCGCTTGTCGGAAAGGGCCCGGCCGGTGAAATCGTAATCCCAGGTATGCCGGAAGTACAGATTGTTCTGGAAAAAATCAATATGGGCCAGAACGTGATAGAAAATCATGACATTCATCCAGTCCGGATTGTTGTCGTTGTAAAAGGAGATGGCCGGCCGGGTGTTGATGACGGTCTCATAAGGGTTGCTGGGATACAACTCGTATCTGCCTTTTTCCTTCAAGACCTCCACGTCGTGAACCCAATAATCATACAGGGTAGGAATCATCACTTTGGGGGTGAGTTCCAGTAGATCGCGGTTGGAAACAATATATTCCAGGGTTTCGTCCTGAAAGCTAAGGCCGACATCCAGGGCTCTTTGCTTGCACCCTTCCATGATTTTTTTGGTGTGTTGGTCGATTAGTTCCATAGTATTAATTGAATAATGAAAATTGAATATTGACTATTTAAGGATTTCATTCATTTTTATTTTAAAAAATGCCAGATGAACTCTAAAATATTACCATCGATGATTCCTAACTTAGATCGGCAGGATTCCACCAATATTCAATTGTAAATCGTCAATAGTCAATTCTTCGATCCGGCAACGGTTTCACTTATCATAACCATAAGTTGGAGCTTACTCCGATATAAGGTGTTTAATCCCCTCGATCAGCCTCGGTTCATCCGCATCTTCTTGCATGACATCCAGCCTGAGAAGTTTCGGTTTGTCTTCCAGCAGCGATGATTTTTTTAAATACTTTTCAACTTCGGTTTCACTGGAAGCGTGAGTTGTGTGTTCGGCAATGGTGATTCCGACCCGGTTGGCATAGGTCAGCATTTTTTTGAGTTCGGGTAGGCTCTCTTTGCCGTCCGTGTCCCAATCGTCACCGTCTGTGCCGTGAAAGATGTAGATATTGTAGTCCTTGGCCAGGTTATCCTTTTCGACTATTTCGTTAACCAGACGGTAGGCGGATGACACCTGGGTCCCGCCGGCGACTTTGGAGTTATAGTAGGTGTAAAAGTCCGGCACTTCCTTGGCTTCAGTGTCATGCAAAACAAAGCGGCTTTCTACCTGCATTGCGTATTGATACAGCAGCCAGCTATAGATCATGACATGCTGGGCCACCACCAGAGCGGTGGATTTTCCGGCCATGGAGCCGGAATAATCCCGCAGAAAAAAAACCATAGCCTGGGATTCATAGTCTTTTTCGCGCGACAGAATTCGATATACCAGGTCACGGGGTGAAATTAAAAAACGAGACGGGTCAATACTGCCGACATCAGGCAGACGTCCCAGGTTGATGTTGGTTTCGACTATTTTTCGCAGGGTTGCCTTTTTGTCGAGCAGTTGGCCGAAGCCGCGGTTCTTGTCTGTCAGATCATAGGTATAGCGGGTCAGTGAGCGTTTTTTGCCTTTGTCCTTCACGTTGGGCAGTTCAAACTGTTCGGTGAGTATCTTGCCCAGGTCATAGGCATTTGACTCCATTTCATGCTGGCCGCCTTCGCCCTGCCCCGGTCCTTCACCACTTTCACCCTCTGGTTCCCGAATGGGCTGTTCGCCGATAACCTCTCCTTCTTCGCCGTCGCCGGACCCGCCGTTGGACTGTTCCTCGTCGGTTTGAAACGAGGTGTCGTGGATGAATTTTTCCTCCACCGTTGAGGGAACAATGACGACTTTGTCTTTACCGCTTTTTCCCGGCTTGATCAGACGTCCGACATTAATTTTTCGGGGGAAACCGTCTTTTTCTCTTTGGTGATCGCGCTCAAGTAGTTCATCAATGGAGCGGATACTGACGTTGGGCGTGCTGCGCATCGCCGTCATACCTTGCAAATCCAGCAAGTCATGGTAGGCGTAGATCTTCCGAAAAGTCAGGGCCGATCCATCCTTTGCCTTACCGGGCAATCCGTCACCCGGCAGACCATGGGAACCCTCGTATTCCAGCTCCAGCTGAATCTTCGCCTCCTGCTCTTCTGTGAGCCCGTCCTGTTTCAACTTTTTATAGAGATTGATCAATCTTTGATCCATGATTTCACTTACTTTATGAGATTTTTGTTTGGCCCCCTTCATTGTAGTTTCAGGTGACCCTTGGAAATGAGCGGTTTTTTCGATAGACAAGGCCGCACAAGGTTTTTAGCCTGAGGCGTACTACCAGTACGTCGAAGGCAAAAAGCCGCGGAGAACGCCGTATATCGGAAAAATAGCCATTTACACTTATTTCTCGTCTTCTTGCGTGCAAAAGTACTCTATCGTCTTCTGCGCACAGGTCTGACAGTAGCCCAGCTTTTTCAGCATGGTGTCGATCATGCGGTCGTAGAGCTTCTGATTTTCTTCATTGGTGCGATTGGCCAGGGCACCTATCAGGCTGCCGGCGCCGGCAATGTCGGATTTCAATCGCACGTCCGTTACGGCTTTAACCAGTTCAAGGTTGTCCATAAAATCATAATCCGGATCGACGGAAATCTTCTGACCGTAGATCTTGCGGATGGAAGTTCGAAATGACTCGCGCTGCTCCTCACTCTTAAGACCAAGCCGTTCCTCGACACTGCCGATATAGCGTTCGTCGATTTTCAGCGCTCTCAGTTCTCCGGTTTGCGGGTCCTTATACTTCCACATTTTGTCGGGTCCTAAATTTTCCGCATCAATGCCGATGATCATGTTTACATAGCTCATGACATCTTTCCGGATGGCAAAGGGCTCATCCATGTAAGCGTTAAACATCTCGGTCATGATGCGCTCCCGATACAAGCCCTTGGCAGTTTTAAGATCTTCAAGATATTTGGTGCGGTCATTGGCTTCGGTCACATAATCCAGAATTATTCGCTCCAGGGCTTTGAAGGTGTCATAGGCAAACATGCACCGGCCTTCATTGGTCTCCGAACTTTCAATCGACAGCTGGATGGCACGGCCGAGATTGCGCTGTCCCAGTCCTTTCTGACCAAAGCGGTTGATAATCTCAGGATCCTGGTTGAGGGTATCGATGACTTCGGCCAGGGTTTTGATGCTTTTTTCACCGGCGACTTCACCGGCTGCCAGTTTCATGGTCTCCACGGCCGTCAATTTTTCGGATCGGGGCAGGCGGGACAAAACAACCGCAATGGAAGCCGCATAGTTCAGATTGGGATCCTGGTGCAGATCTTCCTTGGTCAGGGTAGTTCGGGTTTCACTGCCGATGGCGTATTTGGTGAGGTCCTTCTGCAGATGATAATTCGTGTTGTGGGACACGTAACAAATACGACAGCGGTCGACGATGGGAGCTTCTTCTTTTTCGGACAGAAAACGGTGGAATTCAGAATTATTGCTGGTGGCAACGATCAAGGTGTCGATGGGCCATTTGTATCCGTCTATTTCGATGCTGCGATTCTGGATGACGCCCAGGTAGACTTGCACCAGATCTTTTTTGTTTTTGTAGATTTCGTCGCTGAAATGAATTCCGCCGCCGGCCACGCGCGCCAGCGCACCCCGCCTTAAATCAAAACGGTAAGGGTTGTTGGTGTCGGTGATGTGCAGCAATCGCTGGATCGACTCTTCACCCAGTAAATCAACCGAGGAGGAAGTAATCTTGTCTTTGGCCGGATATTTGCCGGTGACAGTTCCCAGGCTCTCCGTCAGTGGCACCGGCGTAATTTCGATGTGCTTGAGCATTTCATCAATGGCGCCACCTGTTAGATTTCTGATATCATTCCAAATATAGCTGCTGCAGGCGCCCATCGGGCGGTAATTTTCATACAAAACATCGATTTCCTTGTCTGAAAAACCAATCTGTTTAGCAAGGTATTCCCGGTTTTGGTCCGGGTCATCGAACAGGTTCATTGCCAGGATCATCGGGTCTTCGTAAGTTTGTGACTCAATCGTGATGATTTTTCCGTAATTGCCCACCTTATCGATATTGATAAACCTGAAGGTGTACTTGCGGTTTTTGTCCCGGGACAGAAAGCTGCGGTATTTAGCGGATAAAAATTCAACTAAATATGTTTTGCCGTTCCCCGGCTCGCCCACAAACACAAAAGCCATTTCTTTGGATGATCCACCCTCAGCTGCATCTTTCACATAAGAGACAAAGCTGTTTATTTCATCATACATGCCGATGACATGCTTGGCCCCCTCGCGGAAAATACTAAAATCGTAGGTGGTTTTACCGTTGACCACAACTTTTTCGATTTTGCTTTCCAGGATCATCCTTGACACGCCCTGGAATGCATTTTCAAAACAACGGTTGCCTTGCTTGATTTCTGTCAGATGATGGTGGAGTGTGTTAGAATTGTTAGACATTTTTCCTCCAATGGATTAATATATTCGGTTATTTTCTCGCAAATGACGTAAAGATTATCGCTGATTTGACGATAAAATGACGGTTTTTGGCCATCAGGGGGGGCGCGGGAGATATAATACGGATTTCAGATGAACTCAGCTGGCATTATGCATTCGAAATTTTCAAAGAACAAATGCTGGGTGCGCTTTAATATCGCTTTAATTTCAGTTGGTTATCATTTTATCCAAAATATGGTGATTGTTCTTGCCATAACTTTTGTCGACAGTTAAAGTATCACCTTACAAACTTGTAGTTGTATAGATGCAAAATTAATACCACGAGAAACATATGAAAACAAGAAAGATAAGCATCTGGAAGCGCACGGGGTTTTATATCTTCGGCTGGGCAGCCAGGGTGTTGGCTACCCTTTGGTTAAGTACCTGCCGGGTCACCGAGTTCGGCCGTGAAATTGAAACCCAATATTTAATGGCTAACCCGGGGAAAGGGCTTCTCTATGCCAGCTGGCACCGGGGATTATTTTTTTTTGTTTACTGGTATCGCAACCAGAATGCCGTGACCATTGCCAGCGCCAGTGAAGACGGCGAACTGGCGGCTCAGGCGGCCAAGCGGTTCGGATGGGTAACCGCCCGGGGGTCCTCGTCGCGTGGCGGGCAACAGGCTTTTCGGAAAATGGAAGGGTACATTAACAAAGGATATAAAGGCGGGTTGGTGGCCGACGCGCCCCGGGGGCCGCGATTTGTTTCCAAGTTGGGAATCATCTATCTGGCCAAACGAACCGGAATACCGATTATCCCGGTAATATGGAGTGCGGATCGATGCTGGAAGCTGAAAAGCTGGGATCGCACCCTTATTCCCAAGCCCTTCGCACGCATTGTGGCCCTTTTTGACAATGACTATCTTCATGTACCACCAGATGCTTCCCGGGAAGCGTGCGAAGAATATCGCCGGCAGCTAGATGACAGACTCAATCGAATAATGTATCAGGTTGATCATTTTCATAATTGCCTCGACATAGATGACCCGCGCCGAATTGAGGTGCCCAATCCTGCACCGGTGCCGGATTAGACGATTGGGATTTTTAATTGCGGACAAGGTGGCGGGCAGGGAATGCGGAAAATTGGTATATCATTTGCTGGTATTGCAATCGGGCAGAAAATCGACTATTTATAACAACGAATAACCGATAACGATTAACACCTAATTGAGCTTTTTTTTCACTCAACTAGGTCAACTGCGAGGACGACCATGGAAAAGGAAATGGCCGATATTCTGGCGGCAGCGAATATCCAGGACTGGAAACAGATCAAAGTGGATTTTGGAGATGATTTTCTGGACATCAAGGTTCCTGATGACTGTGTGACGTTGAGCATGCCATCGATGCCCTGTCTGGTGGATTCGGGAGCTTCGATTGCGAACGCGTTGAATCAACCGATTGGCTCGGCGACCATATCCCAAATCATTCATACCAAAGATAAACCGGTGGATGATTTAACGGTTTGCATCACGGTATCCGACATTACCCGACCGGCCCCTTACAAGGGGGAGAACGGGTTATTGCTGCCCCTGTTAGGGCTCATTGAAGCGGCCGGGGTTAAAAGAGAAAATATTGTCCTGGTCATCGGCAATGGAATGCATCGCCCCAGTACCCTGGAAGAACGAATATACATGTACGGCCCGGAGGTTGTGAATAACTACCGCATCGTGGATCACGATTGCGAAGATGACGCCGCCATGGTCCGGGCCGCCCGTACCAAAAGAGGGACCGATGTTTACCTGAACAAAATCTTCTATGAATCCGATGTCAAGATCATTACGGGACTTGTGGAAAGTCATTTTATGGCCGGTGTGTCCGGGGGAAGAAAGGCGGTATGCCCGGCGTTGGTGAACACCAAGACCATCGAGTTTTTTCACAGTGTTGAGGTCCTCGAAGACCCCAAAGCCACCAATTTGATCTTGGATGGAAATCCATGCCATGAAGAGGCATTAGAGGTTGCACAAACCGTTGGAATAGATTTTCTTGTCAACGTTACCCTGGACAAGCGCCTGTGCATGACGGGGGTTTTTGCGGGTGGTCTTGAAGAGGCTCATATGGCCGCATTTGAGGCCATGAAAAAATCGGTGATGATTCCCATAGAGCAGCCCTATGATATCGTCATCACCCATGCCGGATATGTCGGCCGCAACCATTATCAGGCCGTCAAGGCGGCCGTTAATGCCATGCCGGCCGTCAGAGACGATGGACTGATCGTCATGCTGGCAGACAACGTGGATATGGAGCCCATTGGGTCCCAGGAATATAAGACCTTTCTTCATATGTTCAAAATACTGGGCCCTGACGGCTATAACAGCATATTGCAGCATCCGGACTGGAAATTTACCAAGGATCAGTGGGAACCTGAAATGTGGGGCAAGCCCTATCGTAAGGTGGGCATGGATGGATTGATTTATTGCAGCCCTCAAATTCCGGAGGAAAACTTTGATATCATCCCCGGTCCAAACGGCTACAATTTTATAAAATCTGATGCAAAGTTTGCCACCGACGGTGAAAAGGCCGCTGCCATGCTTCAGAATTCGATTATTTATGCCGTCAATCACCCGAGATTTAACGGCAAGAAACCGACCATCGCCTATATCGAAGAAGGACCTTATGCCATCCCGATAGCCGCGGAGTGAACCGAAAGAATGGATCCCTTCAGGTAAATGCCGTCCTTTGGCTTATTTGAGCGGACAGTCGTCTCTTCATCATCATCCATGAGGCGACTGGAGTCATAACATATCAATATTGAGGATAGCAGTAAATTTTTAGCTAACCCCTTTCTGACCACGGCCTCTTTTCGTGTTATAGTTTCCCACCGTTTTACAACTTGAATAATTAAGGTTTTGTAAAAAAGGACCGATATCCCGATTGAGAATTCAATTATTTGATCCCAATAGATTGGAGAAAAATGAACGCGATTGTTGTCAGTGATCTGCATATGGGCTCTCCATATTTTCACGCCGACGCCTTCGAGGGTTTTCTTGAAAAATTCCCTGAAGAACATGAATTGATTCTGAACGGCGATGTCATCGATCGGCCATATTTGAAATTGGACCCGTCGCATCAGGGAATTCTTGATCGGATTAAACAAATTTCCTACACACAGAAGGTCGTCTGGTTGCGGGGCAATCATGAAAATGGCTATATGCCGACGAATTTAGGTAAGATTGAATTTCGACGGCGTTACACCTTTGATAATCGACTTTTAATTACCCACGGAGACGATTTCGATACCATCATGCCCCGCAGCCGGTTATTCATAAAAGCGTTCAGGCTGATGCACGAGATAAGGGTCAAACTGGGGGCCAGACCGGTGCACGTGGCCGAATATGCCAAAAAATGGAAAGCCTTTTACAGGGTGCTGCGAAACAATATAATGTTAAACGCTGTTAACTTTGCTGTGGAAAACGGCTATCAAGCCGTCGCCTGCGGCCACACTCACTTCGCAGAGGACCTGGTTGTCAACGGTGTCAGGTATATTAACACCGGGGCCTGGACTGAGTATCCTGTTTTTTACCTTCACATTACGCCGGACAACATGATTTTAGACCGAATGGATCAATCCCTTCTGAATCCTCGCCGGGAAGCTATCGTATCGAATCATCTGAAAAACACAACGCCCAATAAGGATGTTTCCCGCAGTTCTGCAGAAGCAGGACAGAGTGTCCTCTAAAGTTTCCAACAAATTGGACGAAATATATAGTATGCCGACCAAAGATCAAAGAAAACATCCGCGGGTTCCAATCAGTAACCTGATTTCGTTTAATGTATATGATGAAGACGGCAGCCTTGTGAATCATAGCATGGCCAAGGCACTGAATATCAGTCAAGGCGGTATTCTGATTGAATCTGCGATCATGGTAAAATCCGAACGGATATCCTTAATGTCCACTGATACCCAGAATAGATTAGTAGAAGTTAAAGGGCAAGTTAGATATTCAAGAGAAAATGAATACGGTATGTTTGAAATCGGAATCAGTTTTGAAGGAACTCATGATGAAAACGTAGAATTTGCCAAGAGATTAGTGAAGACGTTTCACCGTCGAAAGAACGGCCTTCTTGTGGCAGTTAATCAGGGAGTCTAATTTTTCCCTAAAAATGGATCTAAATCCTTTTTACTTTGAGCGATGAGCTCTAGGCGATGCGCTTTTGCGCACCAGCATCAGCGTATTGCCGGTCACGCTCAAACTGCTCATCAGCATGGCGGATACCGCCACCAGGGGATTGAGCAGTCCGCTCATGGCAATGGGGATGCTGACGGCATTATAAAGAAACGTAAATCCAAGATTCTGCGATATTTTTTTATTCACCTGCCTGGCAAAGTTTAAAAAATCCATAATTTGTTGAGGCTCTGCGCGCATGAGGGTGATGTCGGCCGCCTCTTTGCTCAACTGGCCGCCGGAATGAATCGCCATGGAAAGATCTGCCTGCACGAGGGCCGGAGCATCGTTGATGCCATCGCCCACCATGGCCACTTGATGGCCTTGTTTTTGAAGTTCGGCAATGTAATTGGCCTTGTCTTGAGGAAATTTGCCGCCCCAGGCTTGCCGGATACCGACTTCTTCTCCTATGGTTTTAGTGGTGCGGTCGCCGTCTCCGGATACCAGGGAAAGGTGGTATCCCCGGCGTCGCAATCCCTCAATGGTCGACTGCGCGTCTGGGCGCAAACGATCCCCGAATATAAAAACGGCCGCCAGTTGTCCTGCTATGCCTAAAAATACGCAAGAATTCTGCGACTGCACGTTTAGAGCGGTTTTTAAGGATCCGGATTCAACTTTTTCCAGTTCCTGTGCGAGATATTCCGCCGAGCCGATTTTGACATCATCGCTTAAGAATTCACCCCTCAACCCTTTTTCATCAATACGGATGTTTGCAACCGGTTCGGGTTGAATTTTGTTCTGGTTGCCATATCTCAGGATCTCCAGCCCGATGAAATGATCCGATTCTTTTTCCAGGCCGGCGGCCAGGGCCAGGGCCTGGTTCCGGGTTATCCGGGATATGGGGATAACCTCTTTTAAATTCCATTTACCCTCTGTGATGGTGCCGGTTTTGTCGAACACGAAGGCATCGACCTTATCGGCCCTTTCAAAAGCTGAAAAGTCCCGCACAAGAATTCCTTTTCTACCGGCAATGGTGATGCCGGCCACCCGGGCCAGTGGTATGGCAATCCCTAACGCGCAGGGGCAGGAAATCACCATGACCGTTACGGCCCTGAGCATGGCCTCCCCGGTTGAAAGACCATTGAACAGGCACACCAGCGCCGTGCCGGCTGCCAGTGCAATGATGGCCGGGACAAACCACTGCAAAATAACATCCGTCCTGCCCTCCAGCGGCGTTTTTGTCAGCAGGGTTTTTTCAATGATATTCATCATCTGGCCCAGGGTGGAATCATCCCCGATTTTCTCGGCTTTAAACCACAAGGATCCTTTAATAACCCGGGTGCCGCTTCGCAGGAGGTCTCCCGGCGTTTTGCTGACCGGCAGCGGTTCGCCGGTCAAAGAGGATTCATCCACCGATCCGGCTCCGGCGGTAATTCTTCCGTCGGCGGCAACAATCTCATTTTCCGCGACCCGGATAATGTCCCCGGATGCCAGTTGTCCTGTTGCAACAAAACGACCCTCGGGGAATTGATCGGTGCAAATCCTGACTTTGGTGGGCTTTAATGATAGGAAATTCTCCAAACCTTCTAAAACCCGATTTTTGGCGCGGCCTTCAAGGGTTTTGCCCAGCAGAACAAGGGTGATCAACATGGCCGTGGTGTCATAATATAGATGGATTTGGCCGACAAACAGGTTCACCGTGCTGTAAATATAGGCACTCAATGCGCCCATTATAATTAACGTTTCCATGCTGAAAGCAAAATTGAGGATTCCGGCCCAGGCCTTTTTGAACAATTCAAAACCGCCATAGGCCAGCACGCAGGTGGCCATAATGAAAGCCGGCCAGGAGAGTTTGTAGATGGTGTCCCGGGACAGTTCGGTGAAAAACCCCGTATAAAGGGCGTAGGACAGCATCATGATGTTCATTGTCAGAAAAGCAGATATGGCAAACCGGATAAACGCTTTGCGACTTTCCAGCACGACTTTGGATTCATCGGGTTCGGCGGCGCGATACCCCAATTTGCCGACTGCTTTGATAATATCAGGGGGGGATGTTTGAATCGGACTGTAATTTACCTGCAGCCTGTCAGTGGAAAAATTGCAGGATGAATCAATGATGCCGGCAGTTTGTTTCAGTGTCTCGTCAATCAACCAGGCACAGGCCGGACACCACATATTTCCGACCTTCAGGTTTAGCTTCAGTATATCCCGGTTGCCAGTAGATCCGAAGTCCGCGTTTTCCACCTCCAATTGGATTGCGCCGTCCGGAGATGTTTTGTTCGCGATGGTCGGCTTTGAGACTAAATCGGTCTCAGATTTAGGAATGATTCCGTTTTCCTGACATTTTTTGAACAACTCAGTTTCTTTGAATGATTCCGGGCCCCTCGAATCGGCTGCTTCGAACAGGATGCTAAAAACCTGACGGCATCCCGCGCAGCAGAAAGCGTATTCCTTTCCGGAAATCTTGGCTGTAATGTTTCCATGGCGCAATGAAAGACCACACAGGTCACAGGTTGTGGTGGAAAAATCGCTCATGGAGAATTGGAATATCTCAGTATTATTGCTCTGGTATTTGGGATTTGTTATTTCAAGTCTCAGTTGCTGAACCGGTATAAGCTATATTTTTTTGGATTTTCTACCAAAGCGAGCCCTGAATGAACTACCCCGCCGCAAGCAACGGGGTATCAACCGGAATATTTTTATCGCCCCAAGGGGCGGGGAATTCACCCCTCGTCCGCCTCCGGCGGATTAAACTTACCGGAGACCCAGGGACTTGACGAAGGTGACAACATGCCAACGGTCGTCGATGGCTATCGTCGTTTCCAGGGCCGGTTGACGGCCGCCGGGGATGCCATAGCTGATGGTCTTAAAGAGTTCGCCCTCAACTGTGGACTGAACTTTGGCACTGCGCAAATCGGTGGGCAGCGGCTTGAAACTTTGACCGACGGTACCGCTGCCGTCATAGTTGTATCCATGGCATTGGGCACAAAATGCCAGATAAACGGCTTTCCCTCTGTCGATAACGGACGGATCTTCTATTTTTAGGGGAGACATCAAATCGATGCCGGCAGTTGTCCGGTAAACGGCCTCGCCGCCGTTGACGGGAACCAGACCTGCTTCCATCACCAGAAGGGGCTCTTCATAGGGGCGAACCGCCGGTGTTTCCCGCATGCGGCCATACCGGAAGTTGTTGTCATAATACATTAAGGCTTCATAGCCCGCATAAACAATGATGCCGATAACGATCAATAAGCCGATAATTTTTTTCATTTACTCTACACCTTGAAACGGCAGCGCTTTTAAATGCGATCGATTTTTCTCATCGCCCTGCTCTCCCAGCACATGCTGGGGATAGGGCAGTGGATGGTATGGATCGCTTATCGCGTAGGCCGATTCACCGGGTACGTCTTTGATCGGCCGATAGTCCCAATCGGGCTGGCCAAGATCACCGATAACCGTAAACGCCAACCAACCTTTAAATATCACCCAGCCCACCATACACAGTATGAGCAGCCACGTCATGGCAGCGGAGGTGTTGTGCTCGGTTTGTTCCATCAGATTTTTACTCCTAAAACACCGATTAGCATAATATACGCCAGGACCCAGATGACGGTTCCGGCAATGATCAAATAAACGATCAGCGGAAAGGGGGCGTTGCGGCCCTGGATGCCATCGGGGTATTCTTCAATGATACGGGTTTCGCGTTCGGCCGAGCCTTTGCGTTGAAAGTGGTAAAAGCCCAGTCCGATCACAAACAATGCGATAAATGCTACTGCCGGAAACAAATACATGACAAAATGTTGGATGCCCAATAATTCGAAATATCTCATAACCTGAGTCCTCTTGCGAAATAATAACCTGCCCGGGTTACAGCTGCCGAATGTCTTTTAAAAACGGCGCCGTCGACTTTAGCGGATCGACTTCAGCAGGGCAAAAGCTATTACCGCAACAGAAGTTGCCAGACAGATACAGACCAGTGAAAACAAGGCAATTGTTTGGATACGCGCAAACCGCGAAGCAATCGCCGGCTTGACTGGCCGCTCGCTTTCCAGCGGGATAAAGCGGGCGCGTTGCTGGTCTTTAAATTGTCCGCTGTTCAGCGCCCAGAAAAATACCACCAGGCTAATGGTAAACCCGATTACCATGTATGCGATGAAATAGGGGTAGTACATTACACGATTATGATCCTTGTTTGCATTTACTAAATTATCTACTCATTGGAAATTGGATCGCCATTCTGACGCGTTCCGGGTTACGCGTTGCGTGTTACAATCTGAACAGTCAGCCTCTCAAACGCGTAACGCGAAACCCGCAACCCGAAACCCGTCACGGCTCCCAGGCCGCGTCTATGCCGCGCGGCTCAGTATTGGCATCGCTCTGATTGATAAAGTAAACCGCCACATAATCGCCGACTTCCCAGATCTTCTGGGATTCCAAATCGCGCTTGAAATACGGCATGGCCGTTCCGGTGATGCCGTTCATTAATTGATAATAAATGATGCCGCCGGATATTTCGCGGCCTTTTAAAATGGTAAAATTGAGCGGTGGCGGGTATATCCAGGGCTGGGCCGGACCCATTCCGTCCCCGATGGGTCCATGGCAGCCGATACAAAAGTTCTGATAAATTTTTTGGCCTCTTTGCAGGCCAGCCTTGGTGGTCGGATAGGGATTAGGGATTTTGCGCCACCCCTCCGGGACGATATCTGACAGCCATTTGGCGTTAGCATCCGGTCCGGCCTCATAGGCCTGAATGGATTCCTTTTTCCAGATTCGCTGGCGCTCCATGCGGCGGTCGGCATCTTTGAATCCCAGGCTCTGCATATACCGGGTCAGGGTGTCAATGCGTTCCGTGCCCAGCCATTCAAAGGGCGGCATGATAGAACTAGGCCGGGTATAACGCGGATTGATAAAATGTGCATTGTGCCAGTCATCCGGGTGCTCGCCGCCCTCCTGGGATAAATCAACACCGGTGCGCTGCGATCCCAACGCAACAGGTTCATCGGCCACATAATCTCCGGATTGAGCGATGCGCTCTGCACCGTGGCCCCAGTCAATTGAACGAATAGATTGACTATGACAGTATACGCAACCGTTTTTCAGGTAAATTTTACGGCCGGCTTCTTCCACCGCCGAACGTTGTCGAAATATGTCGGAAGGTGTCATATCACGGGTGGCGTAAGGCCAATAGACCACTGTCAATGTGATGGCAATCAATAGGGCCAGTATTCCGACGATGATGACAGTTGGCGTCATTCTCATGTTGCAGCTCCACGATTAAAATACAGCGATCGAATTACGTTATACAGTCCAAGATAGGCGCCGATCATAATAAAGGTTCCCAGGGACGCTCGCAAAATATAATATGGTTGTATTTCCGGTAAGGTTCGATAAAGGGTTTCACCATTGTACCAGGCATTGCCCTGGATCAGTCCCACCGTTGTCAGTACCACGGCAAAACCGGTGATACCGATCAATACCAGCCAGTACTGAACGTCAGCTAAAAATTTGCTATACAGCGGCTTGCCCGTGATTCTGGGTAAAATAAAATATAGACCCCCCAGGGCGGTCACCCCGGCGAACCCGAGAACACCGATGTGTGCATGGCCGACAACCCAGTTGTTAAAGTGGGTGATACGTTGCACATGGGGCAGGGCCATCATCGAGCCCTGGATATTGACGAAGAAATAATAAATAGTTCCGGTAAAAACAAATTTAGCGCCGATGTCAGCATGGATGTCTCCCAGCTTGCCCTTAACGGTATACCAGAGATTAATTAGAACAATCATGACCGGGATCACCATGGCGATGCTGTCGACAATGGATATGGTCTTGAGCCAGGTGGGTACCGGAACCTGAAGCAGATGATGGGTACCGATATGGGTGTAGACGATGATGAGCGACCAGAAGCCTAACAGCGATAAAGTGTGGCTGTACAAGGGGCTGCGGGTGGCAATCGGCAGGACATAGTAGGCGATTCCAAGGGCCATGGGGGTTAGCAGGAGCCCGAAAATGTTGTGACCATAGAACCACAGCAGGATTGCATCCGGAATACCCAGGAGAGCGCCGGTATCCGGTTTCCAGATAACGTTGCCCAGGCAGTAGGTCAGAGACGTTAAAATGACAGCAGCCGTGGTGTACCACACGGATACAAATAAAATCGGTTCTTGGCGCCGACGAATGGTCATTAGAAGGTTGAACAGCACCAGGGAAAAGCTGATCACCACCATGATATCCACTGCCCATGGCAATTCGGCATACTCCCGTCCCTGGGTGTGTCCGGTGGCAATTCCAATCATTCCGGCAGCCACGGTGATATTCCAAAATATGGCGCTGAATACGCCCAGTTTGTGGCTGAACAACTCGGTTCGCAGCAGCTTGGGGAAATAATAAAAGGCTGCCGCCAGCAAACCGGGGGTGACAAATCCGAACAGGACAGCGTTGACGTGCATGGGCCGCACCCGGCCGAAATGAATGTATTCGATGTTGGCCAGAAAATCAGGCGCAATCAAATAGCCCGCACCTATCATTCCGAGGCTGGTTGCCGCCGCAAACCAAACCGCCGACGTCAACGTAAATGCCTTGGCCGTCGCATAGTTTGGTTCCAAATTTTGATCTGGAGTGGACACTTATGTTTCTCCCATTTCCGCGTTTCGAGTTACGGGTTTCGAATTTCAGGTTACGTGTTTCGCGCAACGTGCAGCGACTAACTGTGGCATGCCAGCCAGCAGTCTAAATTAGCTTTCTTTTTTTGATGGCACTCAATGCACTCGCCCATGCGCCAGATTTTTTGGGGGAGGCGCTGTAAATTTTCCACATACCCGTGACATTCCCGGCAGGCAATCTTGCCGTTAATGTGGCGCTGATGGTTGAACAGCACATGTTCGGGGACGTAATTGACTTTTACCCAGGGGGTTGATGTCCGGGTGTTGAAATAGCGATGTTCTACTTTAATCCACGGGTGATTGGCGATAATATAGTTGTGACAGTGCAGACATTTGCCCACCGGCGGAACCCCCGGGTGATTGGAATACCCCACATACGGGTGACAGTACTGACACTGGATCTGCTTGATGCCGCTGTGCACATTGTGACTGAATGGAATTGGCTGTTCCGGACCGAGGCCCGCCTGTGACCAGCCATAGAAAATATAAATAAAAGCACCGGTAAAAACCAGGACGAGAAGAACCAGAAATAGGGATATAATATTATTGCGCAAGGTCAATTTTCCTTTTTAACAGCCCATTGCTATTACGCTTCTGATTGACGGCCGTCCTTGACCGACAGGATTTCCGGAAAAACACGCAGAAAGTAGCTGACGGCCAAAACCATCAAGCCTAAGAAGCCCAGCGAAATCAAGCCATCGGACAGGTATAGATCAATACTACGGGTCCCGTGGCTAAGTGCCGGCCCTAAAAGCAGCAGATGCTCAAACCAGATGCCGATGACCACGACCGAGCAAATGATGATCATCAGAACCGGTTTGGTTTTGACTTTCTTGTTGAGCAAGATAAAAAATGGTAAAACAAAACATATGATAAAAACGCTCCAGGCCAGGACATTCCAGGGTGCCAGCATGGAACGGGTGATAACATAATAGGTTTCCTCCGGAATATTGCCGTACCAGATCACCACGAGCTGGACATAGAAAAAGTCGGCCCACAGCAGGCAAAAGGCAAAAAACAGCTTGCCGATGTCGTGAAAATGGGACTCGGTAAGGCCCGACGCTTTGCCTTTCTTAATAGAGAGAATGGAAGCCAGAATAATCAACCCCCCCAGACCTAGATAAAAAGCCTTGACAAAATTGTAGGCCCCAAAGAGCGTTGAAATCCAGTGCGGATCCATACTCATTACCAGATCGAACCCAATCAGACTGAGCACCAATGCAAACGCCAGGATGTACAGACCGCCCCAGGTGGTCATTCTGCTTTTGATGCGGCCGACATCACGGCGGTTGGCTTTCCAACCACTGTAAATATATTTGCGAATTCCGGTGTTGGAATGATTGGGGTCAAATTTGAGCTGGAGTGCATTGTATAGATAGGCAAAGCCCAGCAAATATAAAATCAGCAGCCCGAAGAAATCCCGCCAGAATAAAAACGGTATATTCAGCCAGACTTCCTTACCGTGAAGATCCTCGTGCAACCACGGGAAAATGTGGGTTCGACCTAAAAAGAGCAGCAAAAATAAAACAAACGATAAAGGGAAAAAAGCCGCAAAGGCCTCCGAAAGTCCTGCCAGGGGGCCGCACCAGCGCGCTTTGGTCATATGCATAACGGCTGAAAATAAAACGGCGCCCTGAGCGATGGCAGACCAGAGCAGGAAATTAATCAGATAGGTCTGCCAGGCATGTTCGGGATGTGCGCCGAATGTTCCGGTAAAAAAGGCGGCCACTCCGATTGCAAATAAAACAGCAATGATGAAAAAAGTGGTCTTGCCCGGCCCGGCTGCAGATAAGGTTTTGTCTTCAGGCATAATAGCTCTTTTCGGTTTCAGAGGTCAGCGGCAACGGTGTTGCATAAATAATCATTTCTTTTTTCCGGCGATGTTTAGACTCGCCTGCCGATGTTATAAATCCTTTGGCGCGATGATGATAGCTGCCCATGGGCGGGTCACACAGGATCGAATACGTTTATGTCGCCCCCCAATTTTTGAAAAAAATCCTTAAGACCATCCAACTGCTCTGTTTTACAGGAGGCCAGGACGCCAAAATGCTCTCCGGAACAGCGGGAATCGTAATTATCTAGCCAGCGGTAGCTGGGGATGCGCGTCTGGGTCAAAAGACCGATGACATTGCCAAAGACGGCAAACAGAATTGTGGCCTCGAAACCGACAATGATAAATGGAACAATGGCGATGATCGGTTTGCCGCTGACAATTAATTTCCACTCCAACGCGGTGTAGATCGCCAAAAAGAAGCCGGCAAAAAATCCGATGATCCCTCCCACCAGGGTGAACCAGCCGACCTTGCTTTTTTTCAGGTTCAGCGCATCCATTATTTTGTGGCTTGGAAACGGCATGTTGACCCGTTCAAATTTGTATTCCGTCTCTTTGAGATCCCCTACCGCTGAGATCACTTGATCTTCGGTTTTAAAAAGGCCCATGATGTACCGTTGGGAATTCATCATAAGGTTTCCTTCATTTCCGTCATGGATATTGATGGCAGATGCTTGGCAAACAACACAAAGAAGAAGAAAAACAAACAGAAGCTGCCGAGCATAATTCCAAATTCGACCAGGGTGGGCGTATACAATCCCCAGGCGTAGGGTGAGAAGCCGTGGGCCACACCGCCGACGATGATGACAAAGCGTTCCCACCACATGCCGAAATTGACGATCAACGATATTATAAACAGCGCTGCAATGGTGGTGCGAACCTTTTTAATAAGAAACAGCAGCGGAACCAGGGTATTGCACAGGACCATAAAGAAAAAGCCCCAGCGGTAATCGCCGAACGCGCGCCAGCGAAATTGCTCTATTTCCACCGCGTTATGACTGTACCAGGCAATGAAAAATTCCGTTCCATAGGCGAAGCCGACAATCAAACCGGTGAATACAATAGTTTTGGCCACATTTTCTAAAACCTCGGTTGTGATGATCTGCTGGTAATGAAACAGCTTGCGTAGGGGAACCATCAGCGTGATAACCATGGCCAATCCAGAATGGATCGCACCGGCCACAAAATAGGGCGCGAATATGGTCGTGTGCCATCCCGGGACAATCCCGAGGGCGAAATCCCATGACACCACGCTGTGCACTGAAATGACCAGGGGCGTAGCCAATGCTGCAAAAAACAAATAGCCGCGGGTATAATGGCGCCACTGTTCGTGAGCGCCCGACCACCCCAGAGAAAGAAATTTAAAAACCTTGTAGCGGGTTCCGGTGGATCGGTCCCGCACCGCCGCCAGATCGGGCAGCAGGCCCGTATACCAAAAAAGGGAGCTTACCGTCAGATAAGTGCTGATGGCGATCACATCGAACATCAACGGCGATTGAAAATTGGGCCACAGCAGCCTTTGATTGGGCAGCGGTATCATATAGTATACCTGCCAGACCCGTCCCAGGTGAATAAACGGAAACAGGCCGGCGATACAGACCGCAAAAACCGTCATGGTTTCGGCTGCCCGGGCAATGGGGTTGCGCCACCCGGCTCTGAAAAGGTGCAATATGGCTGATATCAGAGTCCCGGAATGGGCAATCCCCACCCAGAAGACAAAATTGATCAGATAGGTTCCCCAGGCCACCGGATTGTTTTGCCCTGCCACCCCGATGCCGACAAAAATTTGATAGGTCCAGCAAGCCGCTCCGATGAGCACCCCGACAAACAGCAGGAAGACGATGGCCCAGTAGTACTTTTTGGGCGGCGTCAGTGTATTCAGAATCGTCTGATCAATACTCGCGTATGTTAGCTGCGACATGGTTCAATATCCAGGTTGTAGTAAATTAATTTAGTCAAATGCATAAATTGCAAATAGATCTTATTGTATCTGTAGCAGAGCGATAGGCTTGAGGATCGCTTCGCTTAAGGTTTGAGGCAAATTCGGATTGGAGCATTTTTATGTCTGACCTATCAGCCTCTAACCTCCAACCTCCAACTTCTACCCTCAAACCTCCAACTGCTAACCTCTAACCTGAAAAAAAGTTTTAAGCGTCAGCTAAAACTTTTTTCAGATAAATCACCGCCGGTTTGGTATTTAAATACCCCATGGCCTGATAGGCCCGGGGGCCATCTGCGAGTTTTCGGACCCGGCTGCTTTGATCCATCAGGCTGCCAAAAACCAGGGCCCCCGTCGGGCAGGTCTGGACGCAGGCCGGCTGCACTTCACCGTCGCGGATCAACCGTTTTTCATTTTTGGCAGTATTGTGGGCGGTTTTAATGCGCTGGATGCAAAAGGAGCATTTTTCCATCACCCCTTTACTGCGCACGGTTACATCCGGGTTTAACTGGAGGTTTGTCGGCTCCGGCCAGGGCCAGTCAAACCAGTTGAATCGACGCACCTTGTAGGGGCAATTCTGAACGCAATAGCGCGTTCCGATGCAGCGATTGTAAATCTGGTTGTTTAACCCTTCCTTGGAATGATGGGGCGCATATACCGGGCAGACCGATTCACAGGGGGCGTTGTCGCAATGCTGGCAGAGCATGGGCAAAAAAATTAACTTTTCCATCTGTGCGGGTTCATGAAACCGTTCGATACTGAGCCAGGCCATTTCGCGCCCTTCCAGCACCCGGTCGACACCAACGATTCCGATGTTGTTTTCGGCATAACACGAGGCGGCGCATGCGCCGCAGCCGATGCATTTATCCAGATCCACCACCATGCCCCAGCGATAATTCTCGTGGTCATGGGGCGGGTAAAAATCCCGTTTGGGATCGTAGCCTTCCGGCAACGGTAGGGTTAGCGGGAAATCTTCCATGGTCAGACCGGTGTTTTTGTGCGCCTGGCCTTTTTGCAATTCCTCAAGGCTAACGGCCAGGGCGAAGGTTCGGTCATGTTGAGTCCTGCTGCCGTCGGTATGGGCCAGTTGCATGGTGCGGCCGGTTTTTTTAATTGAAACCTTGTCAATGGTGAAACTGCAGCCTCCAGAGTCCTGATCCGTTTTGGCGGACAGGAGGGTTACCGGACTGAGCCCGATTCCCCGGGCATACCTGCCGTACGACAGATGACCCTGCCCGATGGGCATAACCATAGCAAACGGCGATACCGTCTCGGATATGTAAACCGGTGCTTCCAGCGTACCGGATTCGGATTGAATCTGAATGACGTCTTGCTGGACAATGCCCTTTTGTTTAGCGGTATCCGGATGGATAATGACCGGCGTTTGCCAGGCGATGCGTGTAAGGGGATCGGGAATTTCACAGAGCCAAGGCCTGTTGGCGCCACGGCCGTCAAAAAATCGGATCGACGGCATTGCCGTAAATACAAGATTTGATTGCGGGGGTGCGGTCTTTTTATCCAGCACATCAGCCAGTTTTTGCGGTTTTAGCTTTTTGCTTGATCTGGCCGTTTTTATGGTAACATTGAATTGTCCGCCCTTTTGAAGGGTTCGCACCCATTGGATTTCAGTCGCGAGGCCGTGATTTTCAGCGAGTCGGGCAATAAGCCAATCTTTATAGTTTGGGGCCGGGGGATCATTTTCAAATCCCGCCCGTAAAAGCACATCTCCTAATTGCGATGCCTCGGTCATTTTCCCCATGGCCGGTTGCATGGACGATACGATCGGTTGCTTGCCGCTGTATTCATCCCAGGTTTCAAGGGGCATCCTAACCGGAAGGATGAGGTCGGCCATTTCGGAGGTTTCGTCCAAAAAATTGCTGAAGCTGACCATAAAAGCCTTGCTTTGGGCCAGGGCCTCTTTTACGCCGCTGTCCGGCGGCATCGAAAACACCGGATTAACATTATTGAGCATCAAAAGGTCGACGTCATCGATTTCCGGATTCAGGAAAAAATTTAAAACCGCAGACCGCTTGGCGGCCATTTCGACCCGATGGCGGTTGTTGAAATCAAGCAGTCCCAATTGCGGATCAAGCAACAAGTTTAGTAAATTCGCCGCCAGGTTGGTTTGCAGGCCGTTTAGATCGGATGCACCGGTCCCGGTGCCAAGCACCAGCGGACGACGTGCCTCCACAAGCTGGATAATCAATTTTTCATAGAGCTCCAGGGAGATTCCGGAACGCTGCAAAACCTGATCCTGGGTGTAAGGCGCGGTGACTTTGTTCATAAACTCTTGGTAGGATCGGGGAAGTTCTCTGCCCTTACCTATGTCCAGGGCCTGTCTGACCAGACCGAGAGCGACGACTGATTCACTGCCCGGCTTGCAGGCCAGCCAGTGATCCGCATTGGCACCTGTCAACGATTGAAAGGGGCTTACCTGGAAAAAGAGATTTTTGAGGCCGTTATCATGGGCATGCATCTCTTTAAATTTGCGGGCGTATTCAACCGGTGACAACCAGGTTTCCAGGAAATCCGCACCGAATGATAACAGGACATCCGCTTTTTCCATATGATAGGAGACCAGTCCGTCGACACCGAAGACTTTTTCATTGGCTGTTTTCAATGATTCATAGGCGAAAGGTTCAAACACCAGTGGTTCCCGGGATTGCAAGCTTTGCATAACTGCCGCAAACAAAGTCATCATGCTGTCGCCGACCGCCTCAGTCAGCATCCGCACCCGGTCCGGTCCTTTGCCGGCGGCTTCCTGGGCCCTGGTTTTAAGAATTGTCTCAGCTTTCGAAAAGGAAAGCGGCCGCCACTTATCGTTCTCTTTGAGCAGGGGAGTTTTGAGCCGGTCGGGGCTGTAAATGCCCTGCAGTGCAGCCTGTCCCCGCATGCAGAGTCGTCCCTGGTTGATTGGATGAAAGGGATTTCCCTCTAATTTGACAACCCGTCCTTCCCTGTTTTTGGCCAGGATGCCGCAACCTGCCGGACACTCCCGACAGGTAGATGCATACCAGGTGGCTTCACCGACGACCATATCATCGGGGGCTTTTACCAAAGAGAAGAGATTTTTGGGGGGAGGATTGCAGCCCAATGCAAACGAAACGCTGCCGATGCCGGCCATTTTTAGAAAAGTCCGCCGATTCATTTCAAAAAGGATCTCCCGGTATTAGATAGGAATCATTATCAGTTAAAGCCTTATAAAAAAATAACCCCGACTTGTCAAGATGGTAAGATAGCAAATCATTAGTATTCTACATAACGATAAACTCAAGTCCGAGTTTTGATAATAAAAGATAGGACGCCGCACCAGGGGTTATTATGAGTGAACGGGAAGATATATTGGATGCCTTAATGCAGGTCATCGACGAGGAAGGCTGCGGGGTTGCCTGTGAGGAAGCCACGGTCTTTAAAGATGATGAAGGTTGGAAATTTATGCTGGAGGGCTTTATGGAGCCCTGGCTTCTGGGGCATACCTTGGCCGAAGTAAAAGCCAGTACCAGGGAGTATGATAGAATGGGCTTTGGCCTCTCTTAGTTGCTGATTAACGCCAGTCGAGCTGTCATCGAACAATCTGTGGGTCACCAAGTCAGTGATAGGTGGATTTCTTGGTTTCAGGTGTCCCTCATTGGCCTTGCAGGCTACGGAGGGCAGACAGGTTTTAAGTGTCAGTTCATGTGCCCTGATCTATAGTTGATTTGACAGATCTGGAAGGCAGGCTAAAGCTTCGATTGACAATATGATACCACAACTTTTCAGCAGTCTCCCAAAGTTTAGATACGTTGGAGCAACATGGAATTGCGATAACAAATTGGGTGGTCAGGTGATGGGTATCACCGATCCACCTTAATCACTACCAGAGTAATATCATCCTCCG
>JBATKU010000448.1:0-5570 GCA_049669725.1 Desulfobacterales bacterium | reverse complement strand
GTCTCTACGGCTGTGAGGATTGCTGGAATGCCGAATTCTTTTGCAGCTTTGGCCAGCATAACCACATTATTGATGAGTTGGTGTCGTTCGATATTTGCAACTCCAAATGTCATCTGGGGTTGATGGTCAATGAATACAACTGCTGAGTTGTCGGCGGTAATCAAACCGCCATCGGTATTTTTAAGTATATTTGCCATTTTTATGTCCTACAAATTTGGTTTATTCTTTCTCGTTTATCATTTTTGTCCGATATAATTTCTTGATTTAAATAATTATATCGAACAAAAAACATCTTATTTAACTGATGACAATCTTTTCAGCATGAAATCCAATTTTCTTAAGAAGTCTAACCAGTTCCTTTCTTTCTTTATTTGTTAGGATTTCAGCAATCTTTTCAAGATTCAGTCGGTGGTTGCGATAAGCCTCTTTTATGATTTTGCGGCCGGATTTCGTCAAATGCACGTAAAAATAACGGCCATCGGAATGATCTTGGACTCTCTTCACAAGCCCGACTTTTTCCAGCCGGTTTATTGCAGCCGTCATTGATCCGCTGGTCAATAGTACCTTCTCGCCTATTTGGTTTATGGGTAATGGACCTTTATGCAGTAAAACCTCCATGATGGCGAAATCTGATAATCCTAGCCCGGTTTGAGCGATGCTTGCCTTATCAACTTTTTCAACAGCTTTGGCAGCCTTCCATAATACCAGTCGTATGTGAGGTCCGGTTCCCATAAAATAAAACTAATGCAATAAATCTTGATGTCAAGATATAATATCTTCTTTTTGAGGGGATAGGGTTAAAAAGAATTTGAGTTTTACCGTTAGGTAATGGGTTGCTAAATACAGCGGCGGATTTGCATACTGCCTGCCATTTTCTTCACCGATGATAAAAAAATAATACAGCTTGCACAAATAGTCTTCAGCCGGAAAAGGTATGGATTGCACAATATGCTGTGGTCGTTTTTTTATGTTAAAATTATGAATAGATTGAGAATAACCGATAACAATCGAGCGTGTAAAAATCTGTGTTATCTTGCAATGAAAACAACTATCATAATCTGCTGAATTTTATAAGATATATAAAGCTTATCACCAGCAAATTAGCTCCCCATTACAGTCCCCATAAATATTATCCACAACCTTCTGTTGCTTTGACAATCCTGATTTTGTCAACTCCCTCCTCAACGGGTTAAAATCATCAGTTTTTTCAACTCCATTTGATATTATTAGGTGCCGTTGTACTTTTCAACGGTTTTTTTATTAACCTCATAGCAGAAGGAGGGAATTATGAAAGTTTCACAGGCAGTTACATTTTGGTTAAATTATCACCGGGCAAATTCCAGAGATAACACCATCAGAGCCTATAAAGAACTCCTGGCAAGATTTTGTCATGAAAACGGTGAAAAAGATTTACAAGAGCTAACATCTGATGAAGCTCTGGACTTCCTTAATGGCATTACTGAAGGCAAAAAGCCGCAAACCAGGAAGACCAGGTTCTCACACCTCACGTCATTTTTCAATTTTACCAAAAACAACATCGATCAAGATTTTCAAAATCCTTGTGACAGCCCAATAATGAAAAAGATGTTCAGGGCTAAAGCGTTAGCGGCTTGGGATATCCTGGAAAAGGAAATTGTTGATGAAATCATTTTCAAGACCGATAACCCAAAAGATCGTCTTATGCTTGAACTAATGGCTCGTGGCGGCATGAGGATCGGCGAGGTGCTGAAGCTAACCCCGAGAGACGTTAATGACCGGAAACTGATCATCAGAGACCCCAAAAGCGGCAAAGAAAAGGAATTCATATTCATTCCTCAAAAAATTGCTGATAAGCTCAAAGATTATATCAGGGAAAACGCCATTCAACCTGAGGAGCGCATTTTCCCGATATGTTATGAGACGGCAAGGTCAATAGTCAGGAAGGCTGGCGAGAAGGTTGGGGTACGTTTAAGACCGCACGATCTGAGGCGCCATGCGGCAACTTTTGCATCTCGTTCCGGCGTACCCTTGGAGATCGTAAGCAAAGTGATACTGCGTCATGCGAATCTGTCTACGACCCAAAGATATCTCGGAAAAATTAGTGACGTTGAAGCGATAAGGTGGATAGAAAATATTCATGGATAGCCCAATAAAAAAACAGGGTGAATCTGGGAAATGGATTCACCCTGTAAAAGACTATAAAGATGATAAGCTTAATTTTGTTATTTGAGATTTTTCCCTGCTTTAAAAGTCACGACGTTTCTACCCTTAATTTTAATCTTTTCACCTGTCTGTGGATTACGTCCCATTCGGGTTTTCCGGTATACATTCTTAAATGTTCCAAAACCTACTAATGTTACTCTGCTGTTTCTTTTTTTCAGTCCTTTTTTAACACCGTCAAGAAATGATTCCATTGCTGCTTTAGCCGCAACCTTTGTAATACCTGCATCTTTAGCTATCTTTTCAATTAAGTCTGCTTTAGTCATCAGTTTCCCCCTTGTTTGTTTATAAATTGACGTCTAATAATTTTTATTTTTAAGCAATTATTATAAGTAAAAAAAAATGTCAACTGCTAAAAGCATACTATATAAGGATTTAAGAGAATATATCATTGAAAATAGGCCTACTCTTATATTTAATTGGGTCCATGGAGGCAAAAGATTACCATTGGATTCTTCAAGAGCTCTCATAACAAAAAAATTAGGGTAAGTCCTATAGATTGATTCAACCTGATAATTTATCTGTCTTTGATATATTTCGTCTATCTCAAAAAATCAGACACTTGATATTTGGACGTTATTGCAGGTATCTCAGTGTTACCCTAAGGCTATATGTTGGAGATACCACCGGTTTCACACCAACTCTCTACACCACAATATATGGTGGTAGCTCGAAAAATGAAAAATGCGGGCTTGAAATGACAATCCACCTTAATGGTTCTGTGGGGCAACTCGACCACTTTTTGGATAATCACAACATCGGAAGGTCATAATTTAGTATGATTCTGAAATTTACCGTGTCTTGCGCATTCGGACCGCGCTGATTAAGAACCGCACCGCGGAATCGGAGCCAAAGACGTTCAAGAGGACCTTTCTTGAAACGGTAGTCCACAGTGAGATCAAACTCCTCCTGGTCCGGCGATGCGGCTGGACCTGAGTCCGGGGTATTACCTCTGGCGTAGTCAACGAAAGCACTGAGTCCATCTATGCCCACAAATCTGAAATCGTAAGAAAGCCCTGTTTGCCATGCGTCCTCCCCGGGCCGGTCGAATTTCGATTGCATGAGCGAAACATAACTTGGAGTACCGCCATAGGGCCTCCGAATGCGCCTGTCATTGTCTGTCGAGGTAAATGAGAAACTCATAATAGCCCCCTGGTAGCTTGATGCCACTTTAGCTCCAAATACAGAAGTACTAAATACCCCATCCAGCGCATCCCCAACGCTTCGCTGATCTGTGTACTGAGCCGAAAGGCCGATTTCCACCTCCTCTGTTAGAGTCCAAACCCCGGTGGCTTCGGCATAAGCGGTGTTCCACAAATCCCAGGAGTATTGACTAATAACACCGATATAGATATCTTCAGTAAAGGAATAGCTGGCACCTCCCATAGTAAGACCTTTGTCGGTATCAGGAAAGCCTGCGACCTCGGACATGTAGCGGAATTCCGATGAGTTGCGCGTTTTCATTTTGGTGATATGAGAAACAATGAAATCTATATTACGGATTGATTCGCCATCAAAGGTATATGCCTCGAAGGTATTAGGAACCATGCGGCTGTCATCTTTGTTTATATAAGGCAGTTCCAGGCTCTGCCGGTATAACCTTAGATTGACACCTTCAGCGACTCGGGCTCGCAAATAGGCCTGCCCCAAAATGGAGAATCCCTCTTGTCCGGGTTTGAGAAGGAGCGTACCGTCCCTATCTTCAGGACCATAAAGTTTTTGCGAAGTGTAGCCTACTCCACCAACTTTTAAGAGGTTTTTCCACCAACCTGACTCGTATCCCAACCATCCACCAAGGGCCCAAGCTTCTTTTCTATTTGCGTCTATAATGTCACTATTGAAATAATAAGAACGGAGGTGCAAGTTAACGCTTGTGTCTCGCCAAAAGGGTGGCAGATTCTTCATTTTCTGTTTCAATTCAGGGAAAACGGACTGCGGTTGAATGGCTTTTTTAGGTTGTAACTCCTCCAACGGGGTTTTTGTATTTCTAACCGAATCGGCAGCTGGACTTTCATTAGCGATATAATTTGGTCGGGCTGCCATTCCCTTATTTATACCAAATAGCGAAATAAGGTTGGTCAACACGATCAGTATTGCCAAGAAATTATATTTGTTTGAAGGCGTTATTCTCATTGGAACTGCAAACAGTTTTGATATAACAGATAGGAGTATTTCAATGACTTCCTCCGCTGTTTTGAACTGAAGTCAACATAAACTTGATAAAACCGACAGATAGAGAAAAGTTTGATCCTAAACAACGATGTTAGTCCTCGACAATTCATTGGCTGGACAAATTTGCAGAAACCATTCTCATATAGTTCATTGTGTAAATACCAGTTATTTCAGATGATAATATATTCCTAGAAAGGTATCTTTGCATAAAGCAACAGCCCTGTGTATTTAAACTGCATATCACCCTTGAAATCAATCCCTGGATAATCTTCTCCATCTGCTTCTATACTAAGATCAAATGTATTGAAACCAAGACCAAATCCCAAATGTTTCCAGGGAAGATACTCAATTGCAACACCTGATTCGTAGAGAGTACCTGTGAAATCCTGGATCTCTACATAAAAAATATCGAAATTAGATCTTAAAAACCATTTGGGGGTAATTGCAAAATCCATTCGCAGTCCAAACGAAGGCAGCGGTGCGGTAAATCTTGCGGTTTCATCAAAATTAATAAGCCCGGTGGCGTTCAGCCCAATTTCAATGGGCATTACATAAAAGCCGATTTTAAAAGCAAGGTCTATGCGATCATCTTGAAAAAACGAATAGCTGTATCCAGCCTTATAAATATCAAGGTTAAATTTGCTAGTTACTTGACTACCGGCAGGAATGGTAATCGGATTGCCATTCTCGTCCTTAATCGGAAAATCCTGCCCGACCGTTGTGGAACCATCGCGACGAAATGAGAACCATTGGAAATCCAGTCTGTGTCGACGATTATCCGTAAAGCGCCAGGAGGCGTCTATTCTAAATACATTATTGTTGGTGTCTAACCCAAGGAGGTCTTCAACGTTGACGGTAAGACCCACTCCCGAACCGAGGCTAAGGTCTGTATTAGTATTCGAAATAAAATATCCAAGATTTACATTAAATTTTTCCCAAGGTGTATCATGGGAAGCCTGGTTTTCTGCCAATGCAGGTTGGATAGAAAATAACATACTGGCCACCAAAAATACATACAAGTACTTCCTTTTAATCAACATGATTTTTCACCTTTCTTTAAGTAAACATCGTTTTTTGTTTCCACATTCCGGTTAGTTAATGAGAGATTGCTAAGAACAAAAATCCCTATCATTTTTCGATATCACCACCTCCGATCACACGTTTCTATCCTGTTGGAAGCGTCAGAATCGGCGCTACAC
>JBATKU010000447.1:0-5227 GCA_049669725.1 Desulfobacterales bacterium | reverse complement strand
CCTCCATTCTGGGCCCCTCCATGGTCAACGCCATGCTGGCCATCGGCATTTTCTACATACCGATATTCGCACGCCTGACCCGGGCGGTGACGATGACAATCTGGGAGCGGGAATTTATTGCTGCCGCCCGGGCCAGCGGCGTCAGCGAGTGGGCCATCACCTGGCGCCACGTTCTGCCCAATATTCTATCCCCTCTGCTGATTCAGGGAACGATCCAGTTTGCAGTGGCAATCCTGGCCGAGGCCGGACTCAGTTATCTGGGATTGGGCACCCAGCCGCCCCATGCGTCCTGGGGCCGGATGTTGAACGAAGCCCAGACCTATATGAACATGTCGCCCTGGATTGCGATTTTTCCGGGTTGCGCCATCGCCTGGGCGGTGATGGGGCTTAATCTGTTGGGGGATGGGTTGCGGGATACGCTGGATCCTAAGATGGTGAGAGCACGTTAATTGCAAGAAAATAGCTTAAGATGGAGCAAGTACAAAAAATCAGGAAAACCACATAACTTTTTAATATTCAAATATCGAAATTCGAAATCCGAAACAAATTCGAATAGCAAATGACAGAAACTCCAAACGTTTCGAACATTCGGATTTAGAATTTTGGATTTGTTTCGATTTTCGTGCTTCGGATTTCGAATTTTCTGTGAGGTTTTATGGCACCATCTGACAAAATTATTGCAAAAGTATTAAATGCAATCAATCCCGATGAATTGATCAAGCTCACAGGTAATCTTGTCCGCATCAACTCGGTTTGGGACCCTGCCGCGGGAACCAGTGAGCAGGCAGCGGGGGATTATGTGGCCCGCTGGGCGCAAGAGCAGGGCTTTGAAGTTCTAAAAGAGGAGGTTGCGCCCGCAAGACCGAATGTTATTGTCACCTGGAATTCCGGACCTGGCGAGCGGACCTTGATGTTTGAGGGACACACCGATGTGGTGACCCCCGGGGATGTGTCCGTCTGGCACTACGATCCTTTCGGCGCCCAAATCGTTGACCGTCGCATGTACGGGCGCGGAACCAATGATACCAAAGGCAACCTGGCGGCCATGCTGATTGCCATGGCTGCCCTGAAACGTTCCGGGATCCAATTGGCGGGCACCATTATCGGCGGGGTGCTATGCGACGAAGAGGATCAGATGCTGGGGGTCAGGGATTTTATTGAACGGGGCCACGCCGACAGGGTTACCGGAGCAGTCATCTGCGAACCCCAGGATGGACTTATCTGCACCACCCAGAAAGGCGCCCTGAGAGCCCAATTTACGATCTCCGGTCGTATGAGCCATGGGGCCATGCCGCTTGCCGGTTTGAATACGGCCCCTGCGGTCGCCATGATAATAAATCGCTTACATGACCTGGAAGTGGCTGCTGTTAAAAATCCGGGACAGGATGAGAACCTGGGATGGCCCAGCTTTACCCCGACGGTTGTCCAGGCGCCGGCTAGCGGGGCACCCCAGCTAAATGTCATGCCCGGAGAAGCCAGGGTGCTGGTGGATATCCGAACCATTCCGGGACAATCCCATCCGGCCATCAAATATGATTTGAGCGCCCTGGCGACCCAAATTGAACATGAAGTTCGCAAAGGCTACCAGGAATATGACCAACTGCTCGGACTGGTGCGAAATCATGATCTTAAAGTTGACCTGGAAATTCTAACCGACCGGCCCTGCACCCTGACCGATAGAGATGATCCCGTGGTTCAGGCAGCCGATTGGGCGACCCGGCAGATGAGCAATCAGGAGCCAACCTATGCCGGTGTGCCGGGGGCCACCGACGGCACCTTTTTATGGGCCTTGAAAAACATACCCATAGTAACAATGGGGGCTGGCGACCGCCAGGTGCCCCATCAGGTGGATGAGTGGGTCGACCTGGATCAGCTTGTGGAAACAGCTAAGATTTATGCGTTAACAGCTCTTCACTATTTAAGTCCATAGAAAATGCCTAAAGTGCCTAAAATTGTGGAGTCGCACAGCTCCAACTTTTTTTATACTTCAAGTATTTGCTACCTTGGATGAAAGAAAATAAAATCATGGCCTATAAGCGAACCTTGAATTTTCCGTTTAATATAATCGATAGAATTCATTAATTTTAGACATTTTAGGCACTTTAGACATTTTAGGCATTTATTCTACCGTCAGTCTAATTAAAAGCGCTTTAAGTATATGAATGCTAAATTATTAGACATAGAAAACCTCTCCGTCCACTTCCACATCCCGGAAGGTGTGGCCCGTGCGGTTGATGGCGTCAGTTTTAACCTGACGCCGGGGGAGACCATTGGCCTGGTGGGTGAATCCGGTTGCGGTAAGAGTGTCACCGCTTTGAGCATTTTAGGATTGATTCCCTCCCCTCCCGGCAAAATTGAGTCGGGGAAAATATTGTTTAACGGTCAAAATCTTCTGGATCTTGACCGTGAACGTCTTCGCAAAATACGCGGCCGGGATATCTCGATGATATTTCAGGAGCCCATGACATCCCTTAACCCGGTGCTGTCCATCGGCCGTCAGGTCGCCGAACCGCTGATGACCCACCAGGGACTGAGTCGCGCAGCGGCTTTGGAAAAGGCAGCCGATTGGCTGGACCACGTCAAGATACCGGCGGCTGCAAAGCGCCTCAATGATTACCCGCACCAGCTTTCCGGAGGGATGCGCCAACGGGTCATGATCGCCATGGCCATGGTATGCGGCCCCAAGCTGCTAATTGCCGATGAGCCCACCACCGCCCTGGATGTCACCATCCAGGCCCAAATTTTGTCCCTGATGGTCCGGCTGAAAGAAGAATTGGATATGTCACTGCTGCTGATCACCCACGACCTGGGAGTGGTGGCGCAAATGGCCTCGCGCGTGGTGGTCATGTATGCCGGACAAATCGTCGAAGAAGCGGGGGTTGTCGATCTATTCGATTATCCCTTCCACCCCTACACCCAGGGACTGCTCAAGTCGGTACCACGGGCCGTTCGCAGCGGTGAACAGATCAAACGGCTTAATGAGATACAGGGAACCGTGCCGCCGCTGACCCAGATGATTGTCGGTTGTAAATTCGCCGACCGCTGCCCGCTCAGCTTTGAACTTTGTCGGCAAAAACAACCGGCCCTGTTTCGGATAAATGACGGTCACAGAGCCAGGTGCTGGCTCAAGGAATATCCTGAACACAGGAGGGATAATGTCTGACGGACCGTTGTTAAATATTGTCGATATTGTCAAACACTTCCCGCTTGGTGGCGGCGTTCTGTCCAAACCCCGGGGCTGGGTCAAGGCGGTTGACGGCGTTTCCTTTGCAGTTTCGCGCGGTGAGAGTTTCGGTCTGGTGGGAGAATCCGGCTGCGGCAAAACAACTCTAGGCCGACTGATTCTGCGCTTGATCGAACCCACCGACGGGCGCATCGAATTTGAAGGACAAAATATTTTTTCCCTGAGCCCTGCTGAACTGATGCCCCTGAGGCGGCGGATACAAATCATTTTTCAGGATCCTTATTCCAGCCTTGATCCGCGCATGAAAGTGGATGCCATCATCACCGAACCCTTACGGGCCATCCAGCGCCTGACGCGACAGCAACGACAGGATACGGCAGCCGAGCTCCTAGAAAAAGTCGGACTTCAAAAAGCTGACCTTGATAAATACCCGCATGAATTTTCCGGTGGTCAGCGGCAAAGAATCGGCATTGCACGCGCTTTGTGTGTGCGCCCTGAATTGATCGTGGCCGATGAACCGGTCAGTGCCCTGGACGTTTCCATTCAAGCCCAGGTGATTAATTTGCTTCAGGATTTAAAGGATGAATTTAATCTTGCCTACGTATTTATTTCCCATGATTTGAGTGTCGTTGAACATATCTGCGACCGCATTGCAGTGATGTATCTGGGATCGATTATCGAGCTTGCCACCACCGAGGATTTCAGCCAGACACCCAGACATCCCTATACCCGGACATTGTTGCAGGCGGTTCCTCTGCCGGATCCACACCGCAGGGCGGAACCGTTTGCCTTGGATGGAGATGTTCCTAGCCCCATTGATCCGCCAACCGGCTGCGCGTTTCATCCCAGATGCCCGTATAAATTTGATCGCTGTGAGCTTGAAACACCTCTTCTGGTGCAAGCAACTGCCAATCACTTTGTAGCCTGCTGGCTGAATCAAGGCGCAGGAATGACGAATGAAGATTGACGAATGAAAAATGGTGGTATTCGCTTCGCTCATTCCTTTTTTATATACTTTGTAACTGTTTTACATACTTTGTAACTGCCCAATCCAGTTACGGCGCGAAACATCATTATATGAAATAAAATCGATAAGATTCATTAATTCGTCATTTGTCATTCGACAATCGTCATTCCAAAATGGGGGTAATTATGAAAATCGCTGTGGTGGGTGCAGGCGCTATGGGAAGCCTCTTTGGCGCCATGCTGGCTGAGGCCGGCAACGAGGTCTGGCTTTATGATGTGTGGGCCGAGCACGTGCAAGCCATCAACAAAGGTGGGCTGACCATTGAGCGCGAGGGGCAAACCCGCACGCTGAGTATTGAGGCCACGACCGCTCCGGAGCAGATCGGACCGGCGGAGCTGGTCATCATATTTGTAAAATCAACCCATACCGCCTTGGCGGCTGAAACGGCCCGGAAGTTAGCCGGCTCCGACGGAGCGGTGATGACATTGCAAAACGGCATGGGCAACGCCGATATCCTATCTGAATTCATAAATCCGGAAAGGGTGCTAGCGGGAACGACATCCCATGGGGCAACCCTGCTCGGGCCGGGTAGTATTCGTCATGCGGGGGTCGGTGCGACGACCATCGGCGCCTGGTCCGAGACGGAACAGGGGCGTATGAGAGCACGCGAATTATCCGATTTCTTCACAAAGATCGGCATCAAAACGGAGGCTGTTGATGACGTGCGCAGTGTGCTCTGGAATAAACTGCTGATCAACATCGGCATTAATGCCATTACAGCCTTAACCGCAATTAAAAACGGACAGATCCTCGATTTGGAAATAACCCGGGAACTCAGTCGCCATGCCGTTGAAGAAGCAATAAAAATCGCCGAAAAGATGAATATAAAGGTTCGCGAGGATGCGGTAGAACATGTATACACAGTGGCTGAAACAACCGCCGTCAACCGGTCATCCATGGGGCAGGATGTGGACAACAGACGACAGACGGAAATAGGAACGATCAACGGATTTATTGTGCGCGAAGCCAAACGGCTGGGTCTTAAAGCACCGGTCAATGAGACGTTAACGGCGTTG
>JBATKU010000446.1:0-2939 GCA_049669725.1 Desulfobacterales bacterium | reverse complement strand
GGTGACTAGCGCGAATCAGAAAGCGCTGACCAAGAACCGATAAGAAAGAAATAACGGGTGCGGAATAGGACGAAAACGATATCGCGTTGTTGTTAATTTATATATATTGTGGTGAGATTATATCTTGGAAGGACATGCTATTATAGGCAAAGATTTGCTATTTAATACGTTTAAAACGGCAGGCAATAAATGGTGTTGCATTCATGATACTGGTTCGGTATCTTCAATTTTAAGGAATGCTTGATTGAGGCAAGAACTGAACCGCTTCGCGGAAAGGTACCCCCCCCGTCCTGGTCAATATTGATCATATTCCAACAAAATTAAAATTTCATTCCAACGATTCTCAGTTATAATACCTTCTTGGTAGACGGATGTGTCTAACTCTTATCAACTTTTATCAAGGAGGTATACTATGAGCAGTGATCTAAGAACCCAATTTCTGAACTACATGACCCTTCAACGTTTTTCGCCTCACACCCAACGAGGTTACATTGCAGCAGTTAAAGGATTGGCCGATTTTTACAAAAAATCACCAGACCTGCTTACAAACGATCAAATGCAAGACTACTTTCGCTATCTGATTAAAGATCGAAAGCTGGCGTGGGGATCATGCAACAATCATTTTTCAGGCATCTCCTGTTTCTGCAGGAACATTTTGAAATGGGATGAAATCACTTTTAAATGCCCGCCAAGGACTAGAACCAGGCAATTGCCGATTATTATCAGTGAGGAGGAGGCTAAACGTTTGTTTGATGCAACAGACAACCTTAAGCACAAAGTTATACTCAAGACTGTTTATAGTGCCGGACTTCGGCTAAGTGAGGTCATCCGCCTAAAGCCGGAACATATTGAAAGTGATCCCTCCAGGATGATGATCCGAATTGAACAAGGTAAAGGTAAAAAAGACCGTTACACTATCCTTGCTCGAAGCTTACTTCCGGAACTCAGAGAATATTGGCGTAAATACAAACCTGGAGAATGGTTGTTTCCAGGGCAAAACCGAAAAAACCATATCAGCCCTTCAGCGGTTTATAGTATCTTTCAAAAGGCAAAAAAAAAGCCGGTATAAAAAGAGGCCAGGGTGTTCACACCCTTCGGCACGCCTTTGCCACTCATTTGCTTTCTCAGGGAACTGATCTATATACTATCAGTCGACTCCTTGGTCACACCTCTATAAAAACCACCGTCGTATATCTCCACATTATTCCGGAACGGATCACTAATATCAAAAGCCCCCTTGATTATCTTTATGAAAACAAAGGAGGGCCATCCGATGAATAAAAAACCTAATGATGCATCATCTCCAAACGGCAAAGAAAAATTTGAAGTTGCGGATGTTTTTCGTCTCTACGGCCAAGACTATCGTCTGAATAACCCCCTACCATCTGATCATATCAAGGTCATGCATCATATCCAAATCTGTCGGACTGCTGCTCTCGGAGGCCATATTGAACAATGCGATCAATGCCGGTTTGAACGAATCGCTTATAACTCATGCAGAAACCGGCATTGCCCAAAATGTCAAACCATGGTCAAGGAAAAATGGCTTAATGATCGTAAAGCTGAGTTGCTTCCCTGTGGTTATTTTCATATAGTCTTTACTTTGCCCCATGACCTTAATCCAATTATATTGTGCAATAAAAAGACTGCCTTTAACATCCTGTTTGCAGCAGTAAGCCAAACACTGCAGGCCTTTGCCAAAGATCCACAGTGGAAACTTGAAGGTCAACTCGGGTTTATTTCAGTTCTACATACCTGGTCTCAGACATTAATGGACCATTTTCATCTACACTGTCTTATTCCCGGTGGTGCCCTTTCATTTTCCAAAAAGCGATGGACAGCTGCAAACGATTCATTTTTATTCCGTATTGAATCGTTAGCCAAAGAATTTAAAAAGCGATATTTAAAACTTCTGGAAACGGCTCATCGCAAAAACGAACTGATTTTCCCGGGTAAAACTGCGACCTTTGAGTCTCAAGCAGGCTTCGGTGAATTGATTGGTTCCCTTTTCAAAGCAAAATGGATAGCATATGCCAAACGTCCCTTTGCCGGACCTGAACAGGTACTTGAATATCTTGGCCGATATACGCATCGGATCGCCATATCCAACAATCGAATCAAATCCATTGATAACGGCACCGTTACTTTTGAATACAGGGATAGATCGAGAGACAACGAAGTCAGGGAAATGAGCCTCTCCGCCGATGAGTTCATCAGACGATTTTTATTGCATGTGCTACCTCCAGGGTTCATGAAAATCCGGTACTTTGGATTTTTATCCAACAATAATAAGAAACAAACGATTCCGCTTCTAAGAAAGCTAATTGATCCAAATGCAAAATTACCGGAAAAAACGGAAGAAACCATTATCGAAATGATCTTCCGATTAACAGGGGAAGATATTACTTGCTGCCCTGAATGTAAAAAAGGGAAAATGCGTATGATCAAAAAAATTTCAAAGCAAAAGTTGAACTCTTCGTAGAATCGGTACTGTTCGTAAAAAAATGAATCGGGTAAAATCGCTGATCGGGGTGATACAGGACTCGTATACCCTAATTCATGGTCTCAGTATCAAAATGAAGACTAAAAGAAAGAACCAACCCAAATTTTTATGAAAATCATCATCTGTTTTATAATTTATGCCCGTTTTCAGCACCTCTTGCTGTTTGTTCCCAAGTCCTATCGAGCCATAATTGAAATCGCGTTAATGATACAAGCCCCATAGGTTGTTGAAGAGTTCTCCCACGACAAAGCCGCGGTTCAGTTCTTCGTTTTATCAATTATTGCCACAGGTTAATGATTTGCTCTTGCCTTAACATTTGATTTTGGTGTATGTAGTTTTGTGGCTTGAAGTGGGGGCAACAATTGATAAAACGCTTATTAATGGTATCTTCAATTTTAAGGAATGCTTGATTGAGGCAAGAACTGAACCGCTTCGC
>JBATKU010000445.1:0-1811 GCA_049669725.1 Desulfobacterales bacterium | reverse complement strand
GTCTAAAGCTTTTGCAGTGGTGTGTTGCAGCTATGGAGAATGTTTTGGTCATTGGAAATTGAATTTTGAGAATTATTTGTAATTTGGTGCTTGTGATTTGGGATTTTATTGCTTTATGAAACCTTTTAATCCAATATCTTTATGATTTAAGTTGTTGTTGTTTTACCGTGGCAATCTCTTCCTTTGACATCTCCATTACCTTCTGATATTTAGAATAGCTATTGGAATTTCGGAATAATAGGAGAAGAAGTTCCCGCAAATCGTTAACCATCAGATAAGGAGGGATGACCTATGTTGAAAAAAATCGGTGTATTTTTGACTTTGATTGTTTTTCTATGCGCCGGCACGGCACTGGCAGCGCCCAAGCAGGGGGGAACGCTGGTATTCGGCCGTGGGGGCGACAGTGTCGGACTTGATCCGGCCTATGAAACGGACGGAAACTCCTTCATGATCTGCGACAACATCTTTGAAGCCCTGGTCGCCTATCAGGATGAGTCCACCGCCCTGGAACCCGGCCTGGCCATGTCCTGGAAGATCTCATCGGATGGCAAAACTTACACGTTTAAATTGCGCCAGGGGGTCAAATTCCATGACGGCACACCTTTTAACGCCGATGCGGTGGTATTTTCCATCGGCCGCATGATGAAGGATCGCCAGGTAAAGTTCTTCGGCAAAGGCTGGGATATTCCGGCCCAGGAACGTGTGCCTGAATACTGGGTCTCCATGGAAATGGATGATACCATTGGCGCCATCGAAGCCACCGACGAGTATACGGTGGTTTTCAAGCTCAAAAGAGTCGAGGCGCCATTTCTGGCCAACATGGGCATGGATTTTGCCGACATCATCAGCCCGACGGCCTTTATGAAAAATCCCAAAGAATTCCTGCGAAATCCCGTTGGAACCGGCCCGTTTAAATTTGAAAAATGGGTCAAAGACGATCGTATTATCCTGGCCAAAAATACGGACTACTGGGATAAATCCGGTGGACCCTACCTGGCCAAAGTCGTCTTCCGCTCCATCCCTGAAAATTCGGTGCGCTTTCTGGAACTGAAAGCCGGCGGAATCCACATCTGCCAGTTCCCCAACCCGGCCGATGTCGATCTGGCCCGCAAAGACAAGAACATCAAGCTGATCGAACAGCCCGGCATGAACATCGGCTACCTGTCTTTCAACCACACCAAAGAGCCCTGGAAGAGCAACTTGCATCTGCGCAAGGCCATTGCTTACGCGCTTAACCGCAAGGCCTATGTCGATAACATCTACCAGGGGATGGGACAGGTTGCCAAAAACCCGATTCCGCCCACCATGTGGGGCTATAACACGGAGATTCCCGGATACCCCTATGATCTTGAAATGGCTAAAAAAGAACTGGCCGCCGCCGGGTATCCCGAAGGCAAGGGATTGCCGGAAATCACGCTGTGGTCCATGCCGGTTCCCAGACCTTACAATCCCGACGGGTTGAAAATCGGGGTGGCCATGTCGGCCGACCTGGCCAAAATCGGCATCAGGGCCCGCATCGTCAGTTACGAATGGGGAACCTATCTGAAACGTCAACGCGAGCAACCCGATGACATGGATCTCTTCCAGTTGGGCTGGACCGGAGACAATGGTGACCCGGACAACTTTTTAGCGGTTTTATTCGACGGTTTGGCCTCATCTTCGATCAGGACTCAGTGGCATAACAAAGAATACCACCAATTGATCCTGGACGGTAAACTGACCGTCGACCAGGCCAAACGCGCTGAAATCTACAAAAAAGCCTTAAAGGTCTTTTATGATGAAGTGCCGGCGGTTGCCATTGCCCACTCCAC
>JBATKU010000444.1:0-1528 GCA_049669725.1 Desulfobacterales bacterium | reverse complement strand
CGTGTAAACATGTCGCGGCCGATATGATCGGTGCCCAGAAAATGTTCGCTGCTCATCGGCATCCAGACATCACCGACCACCTCGGTCTCACCGTAAGGGGCGATTACCGGGGCCAGTATGGCGGCCGCGATATTCAACAGGATCATTCCCATACCGATACGGGCAATGATCGGTGATTTTCTGAGCAATTTGAAAAAGGCCATACAATAACTCTCTTTACCTTGGGTTGCGCAGCCTGGGGTTGCTGATAATTGAAAGGACATCGGCGGTCAGGTTGAGGCCGATGTAAATCGACGCAAATATTAGCCCGCAGGCCTGGACCACCGGGATATCCCGTTTGGACACCGAGTCCACCATCAGTTGGCCCAGGCCCGGATAGACAAAAACCACCTCCACGATGACGACACCGACGACCAGGTAGGCCAGATTGAGGGCGATCACATTGATCACCGGCGAGAGGGCATTGGGAAAGGCGTGCATGACGATGACCCGGGTACGCTGAATGCCTTTTAAGCGCGCCATTTCGATAAACGGGCTGGCCAGGATATTGATGATGGCCGCCCGGGTCTGGCGCATCATGTGAGCCACGACCACCAGGGTCAGGGTCAGGCAGGGCAGAACAATGGCGTGAATTTTCTGCCAAAACGACATCTGGTCGTTGATATTGGAGATGCTCGGGAAAATAATCATTTGTACCGAGAGCAGGGCAATCAAAATATACGCCACAAAGAATTCCGGAAACGAAATGGTACTGAGGGTGGCCACGGAAATGGCACGGTCAAACAAACTGTTGCGGTAAAGGGCGGCGATAATCCCCAGCAAGATGGCGACGGGGACGGCAATCACGGCGGCCGAGAGGGCCAAAAACAGTGTGTTGGCAAAGCGCCAGCCGACCATATCCACCACCGGACGGCCATTGGCGAGGGATTTGCCCAGATCTCCCTGCAGCAAGTCGCCGAGCCAGGCAACATAACGCTCGTGCGGTGGCAGGTCGAGCTTGAGTTCCTTGCGAAAGGCGGCCACGGTCTCCGGCAGGGCATTCATTCCCAGGATTTCCTCCGCGAAATCACCGGGCAGGGCTTCCACCCCCATAAAAAAGATGATCGAGATGGCGAACAGAGTCAGCAATCCCAGGCCGACCCGCTTAAAAACCAATCCTAATATAGAGTTCATTTTAACCGTGTCCTGAATTTACCGGTCCTGGTTTTCAAATTTGAATAAATCCGAAGCTGCCGTCCCGCTCGCAGAACGGGACGGCAACCGACCTTCTATTAGGCAAACCACCAGCGCTCGCCATTTCGCATGCCATCCAGAGCCATGTGCCCTGAGATAGGTCCATGGGCCAGCTTGGCTGAACTGGCTTCAACCATCTGGTTGTACATGGGCACAACCGTTCCGCCGTCATTTCTGCATATTTCCTGCATATCATAGTAAATCTTTCTGCGCTTATCCGTATCCAGTTCTGCCCTTGCGCTGATCAGCAGCTCGTTAAAACGCTTATTGTTCCAGAGGGTATCATTCCAGGGAG
>JBATKU010000443.1:0-1736 GCA_049669725.1 Desulfobacterales bacterium | reverse complement strand
TTAAAGTCTACCAGGTGTTGATGCAAGTTGCAGAAGGAAACTCGACATTAAACGATAGTGAAGTACAAAGCTGTCTTCAACATGCTTCTGCATGCATTAATGAACTTAGCCCTGCATTCAATTATATGGATAGGCAAGGTTGGAAACTTTCTGCACTCAATCAAATTTTGTCTGAACGTGAAGGGCTGATAGAAACTATACGGCAGCAGAATAGTCAGCTTCAGAAGCAAACTGAAGAGCTCAAAGCACTGTCTAATGACTTACAAAAAGAAACAGAAAATATTTACATGACGTTGTCGTGGCGTATTACGAAACCGTTGCGGAGAATGTCGCGGTGGAAGAATAAGGTATTGAGACTTGTTCAAGTATACCAAAACTACCGCCTTGTTCATCCTGGTGTCGAAGGGTTAACGCTACTTTATCGACGATTAATAGATTCTATTCGAGATGAAGGGTTTAGAGGGCTTTATAGTAGATTCTCTGAACAAGAAAGTAATTCTTTAGTTAACTCACTTCCGCTTCCCTCGAAACCTGTTTTACTACTGAATGATGTAAATGTAGAGCATGTTAGCCTGCCAGAGGATGTCGCGGTACACGCCCATGTATACTATCCAGAACTTGCTATAGAAGTTAAATCCTATCTTGAAAATATACCAGTTAAATTTCATTTATATGCAACGACTGACACCCTTGAAAAAGCAAGGTCAATCGAAGATGTTTTCTCCGGCATGGCAAATGTCCAGGAATTAGATATACGCGTCACTGAGAATATCGGCAGAGATATATGCCCGATGCTGGTAACGCTTGGTGATGAGCTTGTGAAGCACGACTTGGTTCTCCATATCCATACAAAACGTTCACCACATAACGCTTGGATGCTGGGAGGATGGCGACGTTATATGATGGAGCTACTGATTGGAAATAGTCAGCGTATAAGCGCGATCTTTCAGTTGTTTGCACAGGATCACGCTCTTGGTATTTTGTTTCCGGAGCCATACAGTCCTGTTAAGACATTGATTCAAAAATACAATACAGCTAACGACTATAATATGAAAAAACTTCTTCGATTAGCTGGAAAGAAAGAGACGGAACTGAAAAAAATTGATAGATCCTTTTTTCCTGCTGGAGATATGTTCTGGTTTCGTGGCCCATCGCTCAAACCTTTTTTGGATATGAGGCTGACTGCGCAGAGCTTTGAGTTTGAGTGTGGACAGGTTGATGCGACACTCGCACATGCGATTGAAAGAATGTTTCCTTATTTCGCGGAAGTGGTAGGTTTGATAACTAAGTCATATGCTTCAAAATCTTACTGTTCTAATCAAATAGATTTGTTTCGTGACTTCATTAAAAAAGGTCTTATTTCGGATCCAGTTCTGCTTTTTGATCATGATATCGGTGGCGGTACCAATGTGTACACGCGTGAATTAGTTAAAACCATCTTAGACGATGGCGGAATGGTGCTGAGAATATATTACCGAGAAGCATCCTGGATTATCCAGTGGATATCAAATGACGATGGTATGTTTTTCAATGCTCACTCGACTACAGAGTTATTCAGTGCTTTGGCAATATCAGAAAGCTCGAGTATTATTGTGAACTCGTTATATGGTTGTCCAGATTTCAAGAAAGTAATATTTAATATTATTGAACTTGTTCGATTATTGAGAGTTTCTCTTGATATCAAGGTCCATGATTTTTTAGCCCTGTGCCCATCACCACATCTTTTAGATTTCAAT
>JBATKU010000442.1:0-2112 GCA_049669725.1 Desulfobacterales bacterium | reverse complement strand
GCTCCCAACCTTCCTTCAATAAACCTTCCGAATTCTTCTTTCGATTTTTGCCCCGGTTTGTTGCTCAATCTCCCGTAATCGGGATTCTTGGTCGGACAATTGTTCCTTAATGAATTGCTTCAGTGAGCGGTTGTAATTAGTGTCTGAACGAAAACCCGGAATTTTTGGACTGCGGCCGTGGCTGGGGGGCCACTTTCCGAGTTAGCATTTGTTTCAAATTTGAGGAAACCATATTAATATTCGGAAACACCGATAGCAGGGATAAGATATACCTATATCTGCTTTGTTATATACCGGTTTTATTGTCGTTGCACATACCGGCCCCTATAATATAGTTCCATGGGGTGGCCTAATGGCTATAGAGCCGCACGTAATGGCTTGCACTGTCTTCTCTCAACTCTTTGCAGATGTTGCAATTGTTTCTGTTGGAGGATATGACCCATAATTTGAATGTTTCTGGCCACTACGGCCAAGGCAACATAGCGTTTGAAGCCATGGATGCCGTGATCCAGGCAGCGATCTAAGCCGTGATTTTCAAGGGCGTTGATTGAGGACTCAATCGCTGAGTGTTTTCGCCGGGCTTCTTTGAACTCTTCTGAGTTTTCGATCTTTTTGTTTATCGCTGACAGCTTCCCTTTGCGAGGTAGTATGACCTTGTCCAGTAACACGGCCAAGTCTTTTTGATTATCTGGACTGTGGAAGCCTTTGTCGAAGGTGCAACTGATCAGGTGCGGAAAACGCTCCTTGGTTTCCTTGATGATCGGCACAGCAATCTGATGATCCATTTGCTTCTGCATCACCCGATGGTGAAGCAGGAAGCCAAACTGATCTTTGACAACACAAACCTTGAGACCCAATTCCTGCGAAACACCGGCTTTGCCTTTGTTGATCCACTCGGTGTGCTCTTCAAAGAGCGAAAATACCTTTTCATGGTGGGCAATGGTTTCGCCTTCCAAAACTCTTCTGCGAATTTGCTCCATTTGCCTTTCAGCATGGGTAATGAATTTTTCGATCTCTGTGATCCTTAAATGAGTCATAAAATTCGTAGACGAGATGGAACGGATTGTTTCTTTGGCTCTGTCAATGAAAGAACTGGCCAATGCCACATACGCCATATGCGCGTCAATGATCAACTGCTCTCTTTTAGCTTTCTTTGTTTTATCTTTCGATGGCGACCGTTTTAACTGTTGGGCTTTGCGAAAGTATTTTTTCACCTTCTTCAGGTTGTATATACCCTTTCGCCATCCGGACACATCCAGATCATCACAAAGGGCCATGATCAAAACGATCACTTTGCGCATCGCATCGAAAAGCAAATTGATATCCGTTGGGTAATGAACATCGGTTTCCACCACGAATGAGTCACAGCTTGCTCTTAGCCCTTCGTCTTTTTTTTTACCAATAAGCTGATGACCATGCTGTAAAACAATCCGGTTAATGCGATCCAAAACTTCAGGGGTAAACAAAGACAGATTGTCTTTCAGTGTCTGTAAAGGATAATAATAGTCGTCATACAATGAGCCGTGGCCAAGCATCAATCTCAATGTCTTGTGGTTGTTTGCTATGTCCATCAGTTTGTCATAATCCCAATTGCAGCATAGCCGTATGGTGCCTAAAACCAGAATTTTCCAGAGGTCCATCCCCCTGCGGCCATTATTTTGGTCTATACCTTCAGGGATTAAATCTCGCAGGACAGCAAAGACCTTATTGCGAATTTTGCGATTGCAATAAATCTCTTGAAGGCCCATGAGCAATTTGGGAATCTCATCGCGAGATCGCGGATCTAACTCGATTTTTGAAATGTCAACTTCGCCGAACTTCATCTGGATGTCGATTAGTTTTCGCATATTTTGTCCACGAATATTTGCCTTGAGGTGGCTTTTGAAAGTAAGTGCTATTCGGTTTATAATTTATTTTAACCAGCTAAAATCAATGGTATAATAGCATTTTTTCTTTCACGCCGACAGCAAAAACGTAACCCAAAATACACGAATTTGAAACTTTTTCATTGGCAAAAAATTTGTAACTGTTTGAAATATCGTATTAAATTATTTTCGTTCAGGCACTAACTATTTCAGCGGCCCCTTTTAGGGGCCTTCCTCATACCACCAG
>JBATKU010000441.1:0-3869 GCA_049669725.1 Desulfobacterales bacterium | reverse complement strand
CTGGTCGGCCATTGAGTAAATATCCAGAGAGAAGGAAGGACTGGTATAGAAAATCAACAGTGCTGAAATCGCAAGCAAATAAATTATGGTTTTAATCATTTCGTCCTCCGTTGTTGCTGGGCTTTTTTGGTATCGGACAGGCGATGTTGGCCAAAATTTAGAGTTAGGCAAAGTCCCTGACATCCAGGACCTCGCCGTTGCGCTGGCTTGCGACGGCTTCTTTATAGGCCAGGGCAACTTTTTGCGACGGCATGCCGTGGGTGCTGTCCATGCCGAGGATGTCCATGGTCTCTTTGACGAATACGGGACTCACGGCATTGATTCTCACCCCCCGTGGCATTTCCAGTGCGGCGGCCCGTACGAATCCCTCGAGGCCGGCATTGACCATGCTGATGGAAGCGCTGCCCGGCATGGGGTTCCGGCTGAGCATGCCGCTGGTCAGGGTGAACGAACCGTTGGCATTAATAGCGCTGCGGCCCAGCCGCACCAGATTGACCTGACCCATTAGTTTATTTGTCAGCGCCAGGTTGAATTTTTCATCCGTTAATTCATCCAGACTGCCGAAAGTTGCCGCCCCTGCAGCACTGATAACGGCATCAAAGGAGCCGATATCATCGAATAATCTCTTGATCGAATCCTTTGAACTCAGATCAATCGTAAAATCGCCGCTGCGGTGACCGACCTTAACCAGTTCGTGGTCGGGCGCCAGCAGTTGTACGATACCCTTGCCAATGGTGCCGGTGGCACCGATGATAACTATTTTCATTTACTTCCCTCCTCATTATACTGTTTTTAAAAATAAGCAGTGTAAGGGCACTGTCCAGCTATCGATCGATTATGTGGATCGGATTGGGAAGCGATGCAGATCCGGTTATTTGACACACCTTTGAAAAAAGCGTATATTTTTTAAATTTCTTAGAAGAGGAGCTGAGTCTTGCGTGCCCGCGAGATAGTTGACATAAGTCTGGACACTCACACTCGCCGACAGCGATTGCGACGCCGGTTCATCCGGGTGGTGGTCCCGCTGGGATGCCTGGGTTTGTTGATTGCATCGATTGCTTTCATTGTAATCTACTCATACCACAACAACCGCAAGGATGCTCTGTTCCTGACCGATGATCTGTTAAAAACCCTGGATCACCGAATTGCAGTCGAAGTGCAAAATTACCTATCCCCGGCTTCGGATATGGCCAAGCTGGCCGCCGACATCGTCAAAGATCCCTCCTTTGGCATTACCAGCCGCTCACAGATAGAAGCACTTGCCATCCAAATATTGAAAAATTATCCGCAATTGACCATTTTTTCCATAGCAGAGGTTAATGGTAATTTTACCATGCCCAAAAAAATGCCGGACGGCAGCATCGATACCAAAATTATCGATCGTACCGATAATACCAAACATGTTAAGTGGATACGGCGGGATGCCTCGGGCCTTGTCATTGCTGAGGAAGAGGTAACGGATGACACCTATGATGCCCGGACAAGACCGTGGTACATAGGAGCTGCCGAGGCCCGAGGGCTATTCTGGACCGATGTCTATATTTTCTTTACCGATCAGAAACCGGGCGTGACCGCCGCCATGCCCGTTTTCGACGACAACGACCATTTGCTCGGCGTGCTCGGGGCCGATATTGAACTCGAGGAACTAAGCAATTTTTTCAAAAATTTAACCATCGGCCGCAACGGTCAGGCCCTGATTTTTGATCGGCAGGGACGCCTGGTGGCTTATCCCCAGATAAACCGGATGTTAAAGAAGGTCGGTGATACATTGCAGCCGGTGATGTTGGATGAGCTCGGTGATCCGGTTTTAAGCCGTGCCTATAACCGGTATAAAATTGAAGGCCATGGCCACCGTATTTTAACCGTCGGCAAACAGCGATATCTAAACTCGGTTTCGTCATTGCGCGCAACGGTTGGCCGGGATTGGTCGGTGATGATTGTGGTGCCGGAAGAGGATTTTATCGGTTTTGTGAAAGAGAATATTGCCAAGTCGCTATGGATGACAATTATTATTGTGGCTTTGGCATCAATTTTGGCCGGACTGCTTGTTTTTCAGGGGCTAAGAGCTGACCGAAATGCCCGGGAGATAATGAATCGCAAACAGGAAATGGAGGCGCAAAGCCGGGCATTTTCAACTCTGGCTTCCAATACGGCGGTTTTCGATCCGGCCGATGAAAAATCCCTCGGCAGTTTAACAGAGATCGTTTCCGATGCAGCGGGGGTAAGGCGCGCCAGTTTCTGGCAGATCGATTCCGATGGTACCCGTTTGGTTTGCCGGGATTGTTATGACAACGAAAGTAAAGGCCATAGCCGCGGGACCGTATTTGAGCGTGCAGATTTCCCGCAGCTTTTCGAGTATATGCAAAAGAAAGCTGAGATCGTTATTTCCGACACGATTGAAGAGGCTCAATTTTCCGAGCTGCATCGGGCATATTTGCAGCCCATGGGTTGCAGAGCGCTGTTAGCCGTCCCCGTGATATGCCATGGTCAAACTGGAGGCGCCCTGTGGTTAGAGCACGAAGGCAAAGCACGTCTCTGGGAGCTTGAAGATATTTCTTTTGCGAAAGCTATCGCCGGCCTTTTGGCCTTGCGGCTTGCGGCTGATAAAAAACAGATGCCGCCATTGATGGACCCGGCGGAGGGGGCTGATTCCAACGGTCCAGTAGATAGTGAAGATAGAGCCCCGGATCAAGCTGTTCCGGCGATGGAGCTAAAGTCATCGACCGCTTTGAAGCCCTCCCGCACCCGGTCAAGCTTGGATCGGGCACCGAATAGCGGCAGATCGGGTTCGTTCGCTGATCTGCTGAAAGATCGGGGTTACGATGACAAGCTGTTAGAAGCCGACGTATATGTAGATGTCACCGTGCTTGTGCTGCAGTTTATTGATCCCTTGTCCATGGCCAAAAAAAATGAAAATGGCCATTCGCACTTAGCGGTGGATAGTCTGGTCTGTCATTTCGAAGAGATGGCGGAGGCCCATCATATAGACTACTGGAATATTGCCAGTAGTCAGATCGTGTGTGCCGCCGGTTTGGGCGAAGGGTCGACCGATCATCCCCGGATGATAGCCGATATCGCCTTGAACCTTCAAGACCATTGCACCCATCTGTTTGCGGATCTTGACAAACGCATGGCCTTTCGCATCGGCATTGATCGGGGGGCGGTCATCGGCAGTCCGCTGGGCCGGCATCAGCGGTCTTACAATATCTGGGGCGATGCCGTGGGAGCAGCTATAAAAATGGCCGACATCGGCGTGACCGGGGGCATCCATGTCAGCGAAGCCGCCTATCGCCGCCTCCGCAAAAGTTTTGTGTTTAAGGTACGAGGCAAATTTTATCTGAAAAATATCGGCGAAATTTCAACCTATATGCTGACGGGTCGAATATGAATGCTGTTCAAAAGCCAGCTGTCTACTATGACCAACCAAATGACCACCGCCCAAGTTCCCCGGGTATCGTTGCGGTTACAGGGCAGTGGACGATCAACCAGTTGCAAAGCCTTATTACGTTTCTCAGTATTTCTGCCGCCGCTTTATGGCAAAGCTGCCGGCTGCTGACCTGGCGCCGGACGGTACGGGCGGAATTTTTCCGTCAATGCCACCAGGTGGGGACACGGGCACTGCCGTTTCTCATGATTACCGCCTTAATTGTTGGGCTGGGTGTTGTTTTCGAGACCCTTTACTGGTTGAAGGTCTTCGGTCAATCGGAATTGGCGGGCAGCTTGCTCGTCGTGGTGCTGGTGCGCGAGATAGCCCCGCTGCTGGTGGCCTTGATCGTTATCGGGCGCAGCGTCTCCGTCATCATGATCGAACTGGGTATCATGCAGGCTGACGGCCAGATTCGCATGCTCGATGCCCAGGGTATCGATCC
>JBATKU010000440.1:0-4415 GCA_049669725.1 Desulfobacterales bacterium | reverse complement strand
CTGCATACACTGATGAAAAACACCCACTATCCTTTTGACCTATATATCGTTGACAATAACAGCAATGATGGCACTCGGGAATGGCTAGAAACGGTCCGGTTGGAATATCCGGACCGGATCAAAGATATCCGTTACAATTCAACCAACGAGGGGTTGCCCGGTCCGACCAATGATTTCTGGAGCCGGGCTGATAGCGAGTTGATCGGCAAGGTTGATAACGACACATTGGTTCCACCTGGTTGGCTGGAACGCTTGGTTGAAGCCCATCAGAAGATACCGAAACTCGCTGTAGTTGGTGGCTATCATTTCCGGCCTGAAGATTTTGATGATAAATCCGCCCACTCAAGATTATATACGCACCATGGGATCAAGATTCTACCTGATGTACACATTGGTGGTTGTTGTTACCTTATGAAAAAATCCATCCAAAAGATATTTGGCCCAATGAAATTCAACCCTGCACTAAAAATTCACGGATGGACGGAATATCAGAACATGCTGGCAGGCGCTGGCTATATTGTTGGATACCTTTATCCGCTTATTCAATTGGAATATATGGATGACCCAAGATCAAAAAAATGCCTCATAAATGAAAAATACCAGGATTATACACGTAAGATATGGCGAGAACGCGGCATTAATTTTAAATCCACCGATCAAATCATTGAGTGGCTGCATGCGGATGCTCAGAGAATCATTAAACAACCCTCATCGGAGACTTTATCATTCAAAGGTAAAAACCAACAAACCAATAAATCTTATTATGGTTATGCAAGACCAGAAATACAGGCCCTTGTCTCTCCAAAGGCAAAAAAAATTCTGGATATAGGGTGTGGTGCCGGTGTGCTTGGCAAGGAATTAAAAGACAGGCAGAAATGCTGCGTGGCAGGCATCGAATACGCTCCAGAGGCAGCTACTAAAGCAGAAACAGCACTGGATAGGGTTTATATGGGGGATGCTGTCAAGATAATGCCGGAGATTCAGGAAAACAGTTTTGACACAATTATCATGGCAGATTTTCTTGAACATATTGCCAACCCTGAAAAGATACTTTCCGAAGTGAAACGCATTTTAATTCCTGGAGGAAGGCTTGTCTTAAGCATTCCAAATGTACGTCATTGGTCCGTTATCAAAGATCTTCTGGAAGGAAGGTGGGAATATCGGGACGCAGGCATTCTTGATAAGACTCATTTGAGATTTTTTACATGGCAAAGCATCTTGTCTTTATTGAATTCAGCCGGCTATCATATTGAGTCTTATTCCGGAACTTATTTGCAGGGATATGATGTGCCAGCGGAATTCATCAATCTTTCAAAGCAATGCGGAATAGACACTTCAAGTTTGGCAAGTGAAGGGAGAATCTATCAATATTTGATCACCTGCATACCAAAATCAGGAGATGAATTTCCGGAAATTATGATTCAAAAACAGACTGTCTCGCAAAATAAATTCACCTCCATTATAATCCTCACCCACAACCAGCTTGAATACACAAAAAGGTGCATTGGAAGTATTTTTACCCATACCAAAGAAGCCTTTGAGCTGATTGTGGTCGACAACGGCTCCACGGACGGCACGGTGGAGTATCTGGAGTCGGAAGCTTCAAGACGGAAGTCAGAGGATGGAGGGCGGAGGCCAGATGTCAGAATTAAGATAATTAAAAACAGCGAGAATCTTGGCTTTGCTGCGGGAAATAACCAGGGAATAGCGGCGGCGAGGGGAGATTATATTCTCTTGATGAATAATGATGTTGTCGTCACACCGGGATGGTTATCAAGAATGGTAGCGTGTGCCGAAAAAAGTTCTATGATAGGTATGGTGGGGCCGAAATCAAATTACGTTTCAGGTCCGCAATTTGTTGAGAATGTGTCCTACGATATAAAAAATTTGAATGGGTTAGAAAGATTTTCATCTGAATTTGCCAAAATTCATTCTGGAAAGACTACACCATTCTGGCGTGTGGTCGGGTTTTGCATGCTGATTAAAAGGACTGTCATCGAAAAAATCGGCGGACTGGACGCACGTTACGGCCTGGGCAATTTTGAAGACGATGATTTCAGTTTAAGAGCCATCCTGGCCGGATATGAGTCGCGTATAGCAGAAGACTGTTTCGTTCATCACTTTGGCAACCGTACATTTTTGGCAGCACAAATCGATTATAAAAAAAGCCTGCATATGAATTGGGAGATATTTAAGGAAAAATGGGGAATTTCCAAAGACTTGCCGTACGGTTCCTCCTATGACCTTTCTTTTCTTGTAAAAGATGGGTTCATTCACTCAAAGCATCATTTTTCAATTGGCGGAATGCCTGATGCGCAGATCAGCAAGAAAAAATCCATTTTTTCATGCTCTATCCAGGAGCAATACCTTGAAATCCAGAATATGATAGCTAAAGGGAAAAAGGAAGATGCCAAAGAATCGTTGGAAAGGTTATTGCTTGCTGAGCCTGAATATGTATTGGCCCATAATGATTTGGGAGCATTGTATTTCCAGGACGGGGATAAAGCGAAAGCATTAAAACATTATGAACGTGCAGTGCAGTTGCAGCCTGGAAACGTAACTTTTCTAAAAAACCTGGCCGATTTTTATTATGTTGAAATGGGCAGGGTCGAGGATGCCTTGCAAATCTACGTAAAAATTTTAGAAGCGAATCCGAAAGATGTCGAAACGCTTCTGATCACCGGCCATATTTGTGTAGCTTTGGAGAAGTTTCAAGACGCCGAAGTATTTTACAGCCGGGTTTTGGAAATCGAACCCGGGCATCAGGATGCCCGGCAATTCCTGGCTAAATTAAACTCGATGAAAGCTGGCAATTCAGTATTCAAAACGCCGGAAGCGATATACCACGAGATTCAACCATTGCTGAACAATGGCGATCCCCACCGGGCCATTGCTGCATTGGAGGACTTGCTCGAGAAATTTCCGGATTATGCCCTGGCATATAATGATCTGGGAGTCCTTTATTACCATACTGGCGATAAAGAAAAAGCACGGCATCATTATGAACGCGCGGTTGAGATGATGCCCGAAAATATTAATTTTCAGAAGAACCTGGCCGACTTTTTATGTCTTGAGCTTGGGCGCATCGAAGAAGCGCTTAATATTTATGTAGGCATTTTGACCACTCATCCCAGGGACATTGAAACCTTACTGGCCACCGGCCGAATCTGCGAAGCATTGGAAAGGCCGGGTGATGCCAAAGAGTTTTATCATCGGGTGCTTGAACTGGAGCCTGGCAATGAAGATGCCAGCAACTATCTCCGGGCGCTGGATAAACACCTGAACTCAAGCGCTTTGTCGCCATCTGAATCTGCAAACACGCCTTCGGTTTTAACGGATGAGGTTGAATCCCGTGACCTTGGGCCGGATCAATCTGTTGTCGAAAACCGGGAAGCAACAGTATCCATAATTGTCAGCCTTGATGGAATTCAGAACTGTGTCAAGGAGTGTATTAGAAGTGTTATGGCGTACACTCCGGAATTCCATGAAATACTGCTTATCAATCATGGGGCCCCTAAGGGCATGCTCAAATGGGCGCAACAACTCATAAAGGATAACGACCATTGCCACATTATTGATTGCGCCCGGCAGGCGGGTTGGGCAGAATCTCTCAACCAGTCGGTTAAATTAGCCTGCGGTGATATGATTGTTCTAATGCACAATGATGTGGCGGTAACGGAAGACTGGATTAATGCCATTAAAAAGTGTTTCATGCTTGTACCGAATGTAGGAGTTGTGGGCCCCATGTCCAACCGGGCAGAGGGCATCCAGCAGATAATCGCCTGCGACGAATCCGACCGGCTTGAGTTCGAATCCGCTGCCAAAGCGTTTTACGAACAATACCAATATAGACGGGTGACCACCCGAAAACTATCCGATTTTTGTCTGGCTTTCCCACGTGAACTGCTCGATAAAATTGGATATTTTGATGAACAATTTGTTTCAGGAAAATTCATTATCGAAGATTTTTGCCAACGAGCAGTCTCAGGGGGCTATCAGAATTTGATTGCCGCTGATACCTATGTCTACCATTATGATCGGCATAAAGCCCAAAAGGGCGCTTCAGCGAAAAATCAGGCGAACGCCACAGATCGAAAGAAGTATAACGAAAAATGGAACGGCGCCCAAAATCCGCAGACCAAAGCCTTGCTGACAGTCCAGTTTCTATCAAGGGCGGAAGAATTGAGCCAGAAAGGCCAAATTGATCCGGCCGTTGAAGTATTATTGGGTGCACTAGGGGTTCAGCCCGAAGACCCACGCGTCTACCTCGGCTTATCTGAAATATTACTGGCGGCCAAAAGATTTCAGGATGCCAAAGATGCCTTGACCGAAATGCCGTCGACCGACGGAAATCAGGAAATTCGAAAAGCGCACATGCTGGCCTATGCTGAAGAAGGATTGGAAAACTATGAAGC
>JBATKU010000439.1:0-2042 GCA_049669725.1 Desulfobacterales bacterium | reverse complement strand
GTCATGGGCAGCGAATTTGCTACGTCTTCTGACATACTTTAGATACAAGCGATGCTTAACCAATCGTTCAACCAGCACAGTAACCGTTTTATCCGCCTTGTTGCTGGTGACCGTACCGATCATTTGTCTTTTCATTCCTCGTTGTTTCATACCAGCCACTATTCTTTATCTTTGTTTTGGTTTATGGCGACTTCGCCGATAATTGTCTTTAACCTGGCAATTTCTCGTTTCGTCAGTTTCATTCTCTGAGGATTTTCAAGCTGACCGATTTCGTGTTGAAATCGCAAATTAAATAATTCCTCTTTCAGATCAGATACTTTGCGATGCATTTCTTCCAGGTTCAAATCTCTAATCTCACTGGCTTTCATATGCTATCGCTCCTCTCAATAAATTTGGTTTTTACTGCAAGTTTATGGGATGCAAGCCGCAAGGCCTCTTTGGCCATATCTTTGGAAACCCCCTGCATCTCATAAAGAATCCTGCCGGGGCGTATGACGGCTTCCCATCCTTCCGGAGCACCTTTCCCTTTACCCATTCTGACTTCAGCAGGTTTTTTGGTAAACGGTTTATCTGGAAAAATACGAATCCAGATACGTCCCCCCCTTTTGATATAACGGGTCATCGCGATACGGGCTGCTTCGATTTGTTTGGCGCTCAATTTACCGCATTCAGTCGCCTGCAACCCGAATTCGCCGAAATTCAATGCACAGCCGCGACGGGCGACACCTCTCATTTTTCCTTTTTGCTGTTTTCGAAATTTTACTTTTTTGGGGCTCAGCATATTCTTCGTCTCCTATTGTTCGCTACGCATCGCGCAACCCGTAACTCACAACATTGTAAAAACTAACTTGCAATCTCCACTTGATCTTTTTTCAATATCTCGCCTTTGAAAACAAATACCTTGACGCCGACGATTCCGTAGGTAGTGCGCGCTTCGATAAAACCGTAATCGATATCCGCTCTGAGCGTGTGCAGCGGTACTCTTCCCTCGCGGTACCATTCGGTCCGGGCCATTTCAGCTCCCCCCAGCCTTCCGGAGCAAATAATCTTTACACCCAGAGCACCAAAGCGCATGGCGGAAGTAACCCCTCGCTTCATGGCTCGCCTGAAAGCAACCCGTCTTACAATCTGAAGAGCTACATTTTCTGCTACGAGCTGGGCTTCTATCTCCGGTTTTCTGATTTCCTGGATGTCGATGAGTACTTCGTGGGTGGTCATCTTCTCGACATCTTTTTTCAGTTGTGATATTTCAGATCCTTTTTTACCGATCACGATCCCCGGCCTGGAGGTGTAGATTCTCAATCGGACCCGCTTGGTTGATCGTTCAATTTCAATCCTGGAAACACCTGCGTGATAAAGCTTCTTTTTGATAAATGTCCGCAGCTTATGGTCCTCCAGAATATACTGGGCATAGTTCTTTCCGCCGAACCATCGCGATTCCCATGTTTTAACGATTCCAAGTCTTAATCCAATCGGATTTACTTTCTGGCCCAAGCCTTACCTCCTTTGCTATACCGCCGTTTCTTCAGCTAAAATAACAGTAATGTGGCTGGTTCTTTTCAAAATACGCGTTCCCCTACCCCGTGCTCTCGCTTTCCAGCGTTTCAGGCTAGGCCCCTGGTCTGCGGTGATGTTACGGATAACCAGCAAATCGATATCGATGTCCGCATTATTATCCGCATTGGCAACAGCTGAACGGACAATCTTTTCAAGTATACTCGCCGCTTTTTGAGGCATAAATTTAAGTGTTTGAATCCCGCTTTCCGCAGATTTGCCTTTGACGGCACCAATCACTTTATGCACTTTGCGCGGTGAAATGCGAACATATTTTGAAACAGCTCTAACCTCCATGTCGCTAACCCTTTTTGCTTATTTGTAAAAGTCCTGGATGTGGGATTATCTCTTCAATTTGGATTTCTTATCTCCGGCATGCCCGTAAAATGTGCGGGTTGGCGAAAATTCACCCAATTTATGCCCCACCATATTTTCTGATATGAACACCGGTATAAATTTACGGCCATTGTGAACGGCCAGTGTGATCC
>JBATKU010000438.1:0-3032 GCA_049669725.1 Desulfobacterales bacterium | reverse complement strand
GAAAAAATCTCATCACTAGCGAAGACAAGATACTGGATGTTGCCGTTTTCTGTGGATATCGTCGTCGGCAGCAGCCTCCCGATACGTGACAGTACTTGGCTAATGGATCCAGTGGAGGACAGCTTATGTCCGAATCGATTCATGACTGTCGAGATCGCACCGATACTGCTACGCGCCTCCAGTCGAAGTGACAATATTGTCTGAATGGCCAGTTCCCGATGAGATGAGGTGGAGAGAAATCTTGCCGCTTCCCTAAAGAGAAACTGTCCGGCTTCCTTTAAATCGTCAGCAAGTGAATAGACAAAAGGTCTGGAGACTTGGTATACATTTGCTAGATCGGTTATCGTTCCCCATACACTAGGGTGTCCAAAAAGAGCGCTTTCCTGCCGAATTTCTTGCTCGGGATTTGAGCTTGTCGTTTTCTACAAAGACCGAATTTCCTTTGTCTCCTGAGGGCAACGCTCAGTAGTGTGGGGTATTGATTCGATCGTCAAACGCGCGCGCGAATTCCTCTTCTCCGAAGTAGCGACGGCATTGTTCGCACTCCTGCCACCGGCCTGCGTGTTTCTCAATGTAGTGGAAGTGGCAGATGCTCGTGTTTTCATGATCGAATTGGCAATAGCCGCCCCCTCGATAGGAAAGATACGAGGTATCGCAGCATATCCACTGCTCGCAGCAAGGGGTTTTCACCAAAGGTGAAGCCTCATCCCCACAAAAACGGCAATGCTCCCCGGCAATGGGCTTGGCCTCCATTCGATTATAGGTCATCGGCACATCCTCTCTGACAATCGTCGTACGGCTGCAGGGGCGGACTGGTGATCATCCGTTTCTTCGCAAGACGGAACGATTGTCGTCTTTGGGTGCCGTTTTCACACAAAGCGATCCTCCGCAACGTGCAGAGACCGTCAATGGCGTTGCTGGTGCTAGTGTGCTAGACAATCGACTGTTTTTCCGAGACAATATCCTGGGGCAATCCGATCCGAAGCCCGGTCACGGGGAAACAGGAAAGATCCAGCAATGGATACCTACGCCAAAATGAAGAAACGGCGAGATACGTGGAGAGGGAAAACCGCCGCAGCAAATGCCAAGGTGCGCTATCAAAGAAGAGAAATCAAGCGGCTGAAAAAGCAGCGCGACCAGCAAAAGCAAGCCTTGCGGAAAGCCGAACAGGCGCTGGAGGATCTGAAACGACGACATGCCACCCGAGCGGCTTGTGAGAAAACCGACCTTGTCTTCCTGGCGTTGCAACTGTTCCTTGCCGCTCGTATCGGCTTTCGGGCGGTATCCAGGGTCTTGGCGGTTCTCGCCCCGGTGCTCGGATTGGCAAAAACACCGTGCCCTCAAACCATCGCCAACTGGGTAACCCGTCTCTCTCTGGTCAGGATGACAGGCTTTCCGTCACCTGCCCACTGCGGCGTTCCCCGGTTTCCCCGCGGTTTCATTCTGTTGCTCGATGCCAGCATTGGCTTGGGCAAAGGCAAGATTCTGACGGTACTCGCGCTCGATGCCGGACATCATGGGCTCCATCGGGCTGCACCCGCGCTGCAGCATGTCTCCTGTGTCGCCGTCGCGGTTGCCGAGACCTGGACGGGAGAGAGCATTGCGCAGCTGTTGCGAGGGGTCATCGCCAGGATCGGCACGCCGCTCGCCTACCTGAAAGACGGAGGAACCGACTTGGGCAAGGCCGTGAGACTGTTGAACGAGACGGGCTCCGGCGGCGCGTCAATCGGTGACATTTCCCACTTTGTTGCTAACCTGCTGAAACACGTCTTTGAGAACCATCCCCGGTTCGAGGTCTTCCTCCGGGCGTGCGGCGCGGTATCGAGACGGTTCAAGCAGTCCATTCTGGCCGCTCTCACTCCACCGAAGGTGTCAACCAAGGCTCGATTCATGAACCTGCTTCGCTTGGTCAAGTGGGCTGACCTGCTGCTCAAGCACTCACCGCGAGGCCGAGCGGCGAACGGCTCGCTCCTTCAGAAGCTCAGAGAGCGTCTCGATCGCCTCCCCCTGTGCCGACGGTTCATCAAGGACTTTCTGCGCAACGCCGAGCCGCTGATCGAATGCCAAAAGATCCTGAAAACAACCGGATTGAGCCAGAAAAGCTATGATGAATGCCGCTCCATTGTCGCGGCCATACCCCATCCGGTGATTCGCACCCGTTTCCTGGCGTGGCTCGACGATCATCTTGCAATCGCATACACACTGGGGTTGGATGGGATCGGATTGCCCATCAGTTCCGACAGCATCGAGTCGCTGTTCGGCGTGGCCAAACACCACGGTACAGGAGAAATCAAAGACGCCAATCGTATCGCGATGCGTATCCCGGCACTGTGCGGCGAGCTCACGCGACAGGATGCCGAGAACGTTCTCCGGATCACCGTGAAAGAGCAACAACAGTCGGTTGGCTCATTGCCGTCACTCACCCGGCAACGTCGTGAAGTGCTCGCCGGGGGAGGATCTCTCGAGAGCATCGAGAAAAACGCCGCACAACCCGATGTCAGGTTGATCGCCGGTTCAAAAAGCGCGCAAAAACGTGATCATTCAATTGATAATACAGTGTTTTCCGCGAACGGTGGTGACCCCTGACCAGCCCCCGAACGGGGTTCACGTTCTCCCCGTTAAGGTGAGGCCACTTACATTCCCGGCCGCCCGACAAGCGTCAGATCCGATTCCAGGCCACTGATCTGAAAATATTTTTAGATCGGAAAACTGCATTTTGCTTTTCTTCAACGTCGTTGGCTGAATCTGCCATGTTTGAATTGCTTGCTCTTGCTTCCTGTAGAGAGCTTCCGCTCGTTCATTTTTCGACCAAGAGATTCCTGAGGATTTGGACGCCCTACCCGTTGGGTGAGCTATCCCGTCCGGCGAGATCCGCCTAAACAGTTGAAACCATTCCGCTGACTCCTGATAGCTGACGGCTGACGGCTAACTGCTCCATTTAGGATGAACGTGGACGCAAGAGCGGACGATGTCGAGGGCTGGGTCCTCGGCATGCGCGCCGTCGTTGCATTCTGAAGCGGAACCCTGGGGAC
>JBATKU010000437.1:0-2714 GCA_049669725.1 Desulfobacterales bacterium | reverse complement strand
GGCGCAGAGAGCAAGAGATACGGAAAAGGGATTGCGAATTTCTGGAGGATCCTCACAACGGTATTTAAAAACAAGTCGCCATCTAACAGCAGTTGATGTATGGACAGATACAACCAACGACAGGTTTGATAAAAGAACCCGGTTATCTGGAAAGAACAAGTGGTATTGAATTTTGTGGGAGCGGCTTTCAGCCGCAATCGTTTTAATTCGCGGCTGGAAGCCGCTCCCACAGGTGTTTTCTTTTAGTAACTCGGACTTATCGGATGCGGATAAAAGAACTGAAATCAACTATTGTTTAATTGATTTGAAAAGGGGCACAATGCCGAAATTATCGAATGTTGAAAAGATGAACAGCAATTCTTTTGAGCCGGCAAATGATAGGTCCTCAACTTCAGAAACCCCTCATATTTCGAAAGAGGAAAATGGAGTACCATTTTTTGACGGAAAGTGCACGGTGCGCGTTGCAAACCAGCTTGAATTAAGGCAGAAGGCTTACAAACTACTTTATAACATTTACTTGAAATCAGGACTCGCAAAAAATACTCATAGCGGGCTTTGGCTTTCAATCTACGACGCTCTTCCCGAAACAACTACCCTCGTTGCTGAGGATGAAAAGGGCCAAATTGTGGGTGCCCTTACCCTTGTCTTTGACTCTCCTATCGGGTTACCATCAGACAAACTTTATAAAACAGAAATTGATAAACTTCGCCATGCCAAAAAACAAATTTGTGAAATTATCTCGTTTAGTATCAATAGTGAAGCAAAAAGTTCGATCAAGGTTTTGGCTGGCTTATTCTATTGTTCGTACTTATTTGCCTTGCGAATAAAAAACTCTACCGATTTCATTATAACAGTTAATCCTTGCTATAATAAATTGTATTGCCAAAAACTACTGTTCAATAAGATAGGACCAGAAAAAAATTATGCTAAAGTTAACGGAGCTCCTGCAGTTCTATTAAATCTGTCATTAAAGTTGCCACGTATCTTAAAATCTAAACAGCGAATTTTCCCACTATATATGCTTAATTTTTCAGAACGGGAAGAGCTTGATATGGCTGAAAGACTTCATGATATGCACAGTCCTATGTCAGATGAAGAGTTTTATAATTTTTTTATAGAAAAAACAAATATTTGGGAAATGGCTAATTCGGCCCAAAAAGAATATCTGAAAGCAATCTATGATGGTCGTGGGACAGATCATTTCAGTATTTCCCGGGCATTGGCAAAGGGAATATCAAGAAAATTGCAATATAATGAAACCGTTTTTCAAAATTCAGAAGCTAAAACAATTGAAAGCCAAAAGAAATTAAACAAAAATTAGCCAATTCATAATATGCCAAACATAATAGTTTTCCGTTCTATTGGTGCACAATAAAGATGAAAGTCCTGCTAATTCAACCGCCACCTGGTGCAAATTCTTTTGTAGCTAAATCCGGAATTCCAGAACCCCTCGCATTAGAAATCCTCGCAGCAACAATTCCCTATCATGATGCTGAAATATTCGATATGCGTCTTGACAGACAACCTTTAAGAGAAAAAATAGAAAGTTTTCAGCCCAATGTGATTGGCGTGGGTTGTCTGACGGCCGGATACTATGAATGTGTTAACCTTTTGAAAGCTATAAAAAAAATCGACCCAAAAATAATTTCGGTTGTTGGGGGGCATCATCCAACCGTCATGCCGCAGGATTTTGTCGGTGCATCCACTGATTTTATGGTTATAGGGGAAGGAGAAGAAACATTTCCTGAGTTGGTGGATACATTAGAATCAAAGGGCGACCCAATCGAAGTCAGGGGATTGGCGATACCTCGAAATGGAAAAGTTCAATTCACAAATGAGCGACCGTTGATTGACCTCGACGAAATGCCTATACCCAAGCGCGAACTGACACAGCGATACCGCAAAAAATATTTCAGGGGTGCTACCAAATCATATGCCTGCTTGTTAACATCACGAGGTTGCCAATTTCGATGCAAATTTTGTTGCCAGTGGGCCCTCAACAAAGGAAGTTATCGAATACGAAAAACAGAAAACGTCGTAGATGAACTTCTCCGGATACGAGAAAATTTTATTGATTTTGTAGATGATAACTCCTGGGGAAATACCAATTGGATGAGCGAGTTGTGTGATAAAATTAAGGCAGCGGGGATACAGAAGGAGTACAAGCTGTATGCACGATCAGATTTGATTATCAATAGACCTGATCTTATCGCGAAATGGAAAGATTTGGGCCTTAAAGCTGTCCTGATCGGCTTTGAGTCATTTAAAGATGAAGATCTCAACAACTGGAACAAACGCAACACCGTCGCCAAAAATGTCAAGGCGACCGAAATATTGAAAGATTATGGTGTTGAAATAGTTGGATATTTCATGGTTGATCCTGCCTACACGGAGGATGATTTTCACCGATTATTAGCACATGTACAAGAATTGGAAATCGATCAACCCATCTTTTCAATTTTAACTCCTTTCCCTGGTACTCAATTATACGACGACGTAAAAGATAAAATTCTTACCAGGAATTATGAATTTTATGACGGAATGCATGCCTTGACGCCAACTAACCTGCCGATTAAAAAATTCTATAGATTATATGCTGATTTATTTCGCAAATCGTATCCAAAAAGAAAATTGCTTAAAGATTTTCTTAACGGTAAAATCAGCTTTTCCCTGACTCAGGCAATCGCTCAAACAATATACCTCAGGCGGTTAGC
>JBATKU010000436.1:0-45342 GCA_049669725.1 Desulfobacterales bacterium | reverse complement strand
CGTAAAATTCCCCTGGGCAGCAGGTGAGAGTTCCCAAAAGGCTGGTCGTGATCCAGCAAAACAATATCAATATCTCTTTTAAGCTGTAAATGCTGGAAAGCATCATCGAGGACGATGACATCGGGCTGGAATTTGCTGACCGCCAGCCGGCCCGCCTCAAAACGGTTTTTTCCAACAATCACCGGGATATCTTTGAGACGGCAGGCCATCATAAATGGCTCATCACCGGCCCGTTCGGAATCCATCAGCAGGCAGCTGCCGTCGCTGACAATGCCTCCCTGCCTTTCCGCAACCCCTTTGTATCCCCGGCTGACGATGGCAACCCGGCAGCCTGCCTGCTTGAGTTCCTGGGCCAGGTAAATTGTCATGGGTGTTTTGCCGGTGCCGCCCACCGTAATGTTGCCGACGGAAATCACCCTGCACGGAAGTTTTTGGGAACGCAATATCTTTTGCCGGTAGCAGCTGGCTCTCAGCTTTTGCGCGGCACCATACAGAATGGATATCCCGTAAAGCATTGAGGCAACCGGCGAAACAGAAATTTGATCTGCACTGTATATGATAGACTCAATTTTTTTTTTAATGGTCAGCATTCTAGTCGGCATTTAGAAAATTAAAAACCGCAAAAGATGCAAAAATAAAATTCGCTGTCCAGGCGGCTGCATACGCAGGCAGCAGGCCTCCATATCCAAGGGATGAACAAAAACTCTGGGCAATCCAATACAGGAATACAATCACCATACCATATGTTATACTCATCGACAGGCCCTCTCTGGTGGTCTTTCTAAGCGTAATACTTGCCCCGATAAGACAGACAATCACACAGGAAAGCGGTAGCGCAAATTTACCCTGCAAGTCAACCCGGTAAGGTGTGGCATCGTAACCTTCTGATTCGACGTCTTGAATGTAACGATAAAGCTCCTTGAAACTCATCTCTTCTGACTTTTTGGCAACATTTTTTAGATCTTCCGGTGAGAAATCAATATCTTCAACCTGTTCATCGGCAAAATTAACCACATATGACCCGTTTTGATTATTCAACTTCTGCTCCATAACGTCATAAAATATCCACTGCTTGTTCTGGTATTTTGCCTTGGCCGCATCAACCCGGCGGATAAGCCTGAACTGCTGATCAAAATAGTTGGTGGCAATCCCGGATATCGATTGGTCCTGGGGGTTAAAGTAGGAAATGTAAGCTATGGAGCGATGGCCCTTGATCCAGATATTTTTCCGTACCGCGGTTACGGCATATTTTTTTACTTCAAAACGCCAGATCTTATTGGCCTTGCTGATGGTGATCGGCACAACTATCTCAGCCATAATAAAGTGACCAATTGTAATTAAAAACCCCAGGAGCAAGATGGGTTTCAAAAAATGATAAATACTCATGCCGCCGCTTTTCAAGGCAACGATCTCATTGTTTTTATTCATCAGGCCAAAAGTAATCAGAACCGCCATCAGGATAGCGACAGGCGTGATTTGGACAATAATCAACGGCAGCTTTAGCTGAAAAAATTCCAGGGCCCGCGAAACCGGCAGGCCGGCTTCCATAAAGTGGTCAATATTGTCAAAAAAATCAATGGTGACATATATGACGATGACAGCGGATAGAACGATGCCGAAATGCTTTAATATTTCTTTTATAAGATATCGGTCGAAGGTGGACATGCTGCTAATGGTTGCTGGCGAACTGCATCTGGTAAAGTTTGTAATACTCCTGCCGCAGGCTCAGCAACTGGTCATGCCGGCCCTCTTCCACGATCCTGCCATCGACGATAACAATAATGCGATCGGCATTCCCGATGGTGCTGAGTCGATGGGCAATGACGAACGTGGTGCGGCCCTGCATCAGATTACCCAGTGCTTTCTGGACCAGGATCTCGGACTCAGAATCCAGCGATGACGTGGCTTCGTCGAGAATCAAGATGGGGGCGTCTTTTAACAGCGCCCTGGCAATACAGATGCGTTGTCTTTGACCACCGGAAAGCCTTCCGCCAAGCTCTCCTATCGATGTCGTAAACCCATCGGGAAAACTCTCTATAAATTCACTGGCATAAGCCGCTTGGGCAGCGTCTGCGATCTGCTGATCGGAAGCGTCCGGAATACCGTAGGCAATATTGTTGCGAACCGTGTCGTTAAATAAAATCGGTTCCTGGGTGACGATGGCAATCTGGCTGCGCAGCCTCGCTATAGAAATTTGACGAATGTCGACGTCATCGATTAAAACCAGGCCTTCGGTTGGATCATAAAACCTTGGGATCAGGTTCACCAGGGAGGTCTTGCCCCCACCGCTCATGCCAACCAGCGCAATAATCTCGCCTGACCGGACCCCAAGATTGATATTCTTAAGTACAAGGTCCCGGTCATATTTAAAAGATACATTTTCAAATGCTATCCGGTGCGAACCGGAAGGGATATCAACCGGTAAAGCCGCTTCTATAATATTGGATTGGCGTTCAAGAATATCATAGATGCGCTCGATGGCAGCCATACCGCGTTGGACGGCATTGTTTAAGCGGGATATTTTTTTAAGCGGCTGGTACATCAAACCGACAGCGGTTAGATACGACATAAAAGCACCAAAGGTGTAGGTTCCGGATACGACCTGCCGGCCACCGTACCATATGATAAAGCCAATTCCGAGTCCCCCCAGCAATTCCATTAGGGGAGATGACATCTCTCTGACTTTATTTTCTTTCATCTCCAATCTAAATATTTTGCGGGATTTTTTCGCAAAGCGTTTTTTCTCGTGGTCTTCCATGCTAAAGGCTTTTACAATTTTAGTGCCGGTAAAGGTTTCGTGTAAAAACACACTTAAATCGGCCCAGGATTCCTGAACGCCCAGGCGCACGCGCCGAATTTTTCGTCCGATAAAAAAAAGAGGATAAACCGCAATCGGAAAAACAATAAAAGTGAACACCGCCAGTTTGGGTATCAGAAAAAATGTCACGGTAATAAGCCCGATAACGGTAAAGCCATCCCTGATAGATCCGGTAATCGCTGAAGTAAACATGGAACTGATAATGGCAACATCGCTGGTAATGCGGGACATGAGGTCGCCGGTTTTTTCACGCTGAAAAAACGCCAGGGGCAGGTCCTGGATGTGATTATACAGACGATTTCTCAATCGCCTGATGATATCCTGACCCACATAACTCAACAGGTATCCTGATCCGTAGGCCGCAATCCCTTTAACGGCAAAAACGGCAATAATGGCCGCCGGAATCAAGACGAGCATCTGCGAGTCTTTCTGTTCAAAGATCTTTTCAACGGCAGGTTTGACCAGGTAGGCGCTGGCTGATGTCGTGGCCGCCACTATAGCGGAACACACCGCTGCTACGGACAGCCTGGACCAATTGTCTTGTGCCAAAGACAGCATTTCTTTGTGACGCTGGGTTAGTTTCGGAGGTTTCAGACTTTTCATTTTGGAAGCATTCCAAGTGCCAGTTGCGCTACTCTGTCTGAGGCGCCGGCACCCCCCATCACATCGCGCAGGGCAAATAACTGCTTTTTGAGATGATTTAATTGAACGCGATCGGCTAACATGTCTGCCACCGCCGATGAGATATTTTCAGCCCTGGCCGCGTCCTGTACAAATTCGGGCACCAGTTGTCGGCCGGCTACCAGGTTGACCAAACCGATATTGGGCACCCGGACCAGGGCCCGACCCATCATGAAACTGATCGGGGACACTTTATAGATAATTACCATCGGGGTGCCGTGTATTGCAGCCTGCAGGGTTACCGTCCCGGAGGCGGCAACAATCAAATCACTGCGCGCAAACACGTTCTCAACTTCGTCGGAAAGAATTTCGACATCGAGCCGGCACGGATGCTCAGCAACAATCATCTCCATCTGTTGGCGCGCAACTGAAGGAGCATGGGATATGATAAACCTAACATGCTTTAGTTTATCTTTCAAAATATCAGCTGTATCCAGCATAACCGGAAGATGCCGGGTAATTTCATTATCACGGGAACCCGGTACCAGACCGATGGTGACCTGCCCCTGAACGCCGGCGTCGGTCGCAGAAATCTGATTCGCTGTGGGTAAGGGGGTGTCAAGCAAAGGGTGCCCCACGAAAGTCGCCGGGACATTGTTAGCGGTGTAAAACTGCTGCTCAAAGGGCAATATAACCGCCATGTGATCGACGAGTCTTCTGATACGTTTGACCCGGCCCCGACGCCAGGCCCATATCTGGGGGCTGATATAGTACAAGACCGGAATGCCTAATTTTTTGGCCTTGGCTGCTATGTGAAGGTTAAAGTCGGGAAAATCGATGAGAATGAGAAGGTCGGGTTTCAGGCTTTTTAACAGCTTTTTAATGGTTCCCATACCCTTCAGGATACCGGGAAGTTTAGAAAAAACTTCGGTTATGCCAACCACCGTCAATTCGGAAGCGTCCACCAGGATTCGCACGCCGGCCTGCCTGAGAGCGGGCCCGCCGATACCGCAGAAAAACAAGGTGCGATTCTTTTTTCGCATGGCCGATACCAGTTTGGCACCGTGTTGGTCGCCGGAAGCCTCACCGGCTATAATAGCCACACAGGTTTGATGGGATACCGGGTTCATCATAGCTTAAATATAAGGTTTAATGGCGGTATTAATCTGATCGGTGATACTCAAGGCAACTTCCAGAGCTTTGCGCCCAGCGTTCCCGGAAACCACCGGATTTTGGCGTGTGCTAACCGCCTGTATGTAGGATGCAAGTTCATCCTCCAGGGCATCCGACTCGGAAAATGAAAGCTGGCGGATGTCCATGCCAGGTATCAAATCATCGGTAATACTTTCGTCGCGACGAATGATAGTGATATCGCGGGTGGTAAAATCAACAGATACGTAGGCATCTTTTTGGAACATTCTTATTTTTCTTTGATTTTTTGTCGATATCCGACTGGCGGTTACATTGGCGACACATCCGCTTTCAAACTCAAGGCGCACATTAGCAATATCAGCATGCTCGCAGATGACCGGAGCACCCGCTGCATGAATGCTTTTGATCTTGGATTTGACAATGTTCATAATAATATCGATATCATGGATCATAAGATCAAGCACGACACTGACATCGGTGCTGCGTTCTTTAAAAATACTCAATCGGTGCGCTTCGATGAACATCGGGTTGTGAACAATATCCTTGAGTGCGATCACCGCAGGATTAAACCGCTCCAGGTGGCCGATCTGCATGATACGCCCCCTTGATTCGGCGATCTTGATCAGTTCATCGGCCTGCTCCAGGGTAGCTGTCATGGGCTTTTCAATCAGCACGTCCAGATCATGGTTCAAACATTTAGCGGCGACAGAGAAATGATCCTCGGTCGGCACCACAATGCTGACGGCATCGACATACCCGATAAAATCCTGATAATCGGCGAAAGCACGGGTGTCGAACCTGACGGCGACTTCCTCTGCCAGGGCACGATTAACATCAACCACCCCCATCAGCTGCACATTATCCATCCGGGAGTATTTTTCAGCGTGAAACTTGCCAAGGTACCCAACGCCGATAACCCCTACGCGAACTTTGGCCATTAATCCTGCACTCCGCTAAATTAGGTTATAAATAAGAGAAATTGCCGTTCCTCATAAAAAAGGTTTCAGGTGTCGGATTCCAGGTGTCGGGAACCGCCCTTGTTTTGAAGTAGGGAATGACTTGACTCAAACGCGCTACCCGGGTGCAATTCACGCTGTTGAGATCCGTGCCGCATCTCTGTCTCACAGCGACTTTCCTGAAACCTGAAACCTGAAACCTGAAACCTTGTTAAGTCGTAATCTTTTTTTCCAACAGCATTTATGGAATAATATCCAATAAATTCAGATCAATAAATGACTCTGTTACCGTGTAATACCCCGCTGGGAGGATTTGATGAAATTAATGAAAGTAATCACTTCCGGCAAATGATCTACTTCCGCCTGGGCTCTTTCAATGGCTTCATTGAGCGTAAGCCCGAAGCGGAAAAAAATGCGATAGACTTTTTTTAAGGCGGTTACCGTGGATTCGGTAAAGCCATATCGTTTTAACCCGACCCGGTTAAGGCCGTGAAGTTTGGCACGGTCGCCGGCAGCGATGACATAAGGCGGGATATCTTTGGGCACTGCTGATTTGCCGCCGACATAGGCGTAATCTCCGATTCTTACAAATTGATGAATCGCGACAAGGCCTCCGACGGTTACATAATTCCCTATGACGATATGACCGGCCAGGGTTGCATTGTTGGCCAGGATCACGCCGCGTCCCGTCTGGCAATCATGGGCCACGTGACAATACGCCATCAGTAAATTATCTTCGCCGATTTCAGTAACCCCGGTACCAAAGTCAGTCCCTCGGTTTATGGTGGCAAATTCCCGTACAGTTGTACCACGCCCGATCTTGACATAGGTCTTTTCACCTTTAAATTTGATAGCCTGAGGTTCGGCCCCAATCGATGCATACTGAAATATATGGCAATTTGCTCCGATGGCCACAAAGGGATCAACCGTAACATGGGGGCCGATAACTGTTCCCGATCCTATCGAAACATGATCGGCAATAACGGTATAAGGTCCGATTTCAACATCAGTGTTAATTTCAGCTTTCGGACCGATAATAGCAGACGGATGTATCATTTACGCTCTCCAAAGGAAGCCATCAATTCAGCTTCAGCGACTAATTGGTTATCAACAAAGGCCGTTCCGGCCATTTTGGCAGCCTTGGTTCGCAGTTTCAAAATTTTGGCCTCAAATATAAGCTGATCTCCAGGAACCACCGGTTTGCGAAACCGGACCTTATCCATACCCATAAAATAGATGAGTTGGCCATGATTTTCGGCAGTGCCTGATTCATAGGCCAGCAATCCACCGGCTTGGGCCATGGCCTCGATAATGAGGACCCCCGGCATGACCGGTTTTCCTGGAAAATGACCCTGGAAAAAGGGTTCGTTAATCGTGACATTTTTCAGGGCGATGATCTTGTCACCGGGTTTCAATTCCATGACACGATCGACCAGCAAAAAGGGATACCGGTGTGGCAGCAACTCCATAATTTTCTGGATATCATACTCGGCTTTCATTTTTTATTCTCTTTTCTCTTCAAAGCGTTTAAATCTTTTCTCCAATTCCGAGAGCCTTTTACTAAATTCCGGCAATTTTGGAATCAACCGTTGAACCCGCAGCCATATTCGATGCGGCATCTCCGGAATACCGGAAGATACAATCTGACCGTCGGGCACCGGCCTTCCCACACCGGTCTGGGGGCCGACGGTGGCGCCGTCACCAATGGTCAGATGTCCGGCGACGCCGGCCTGACCGGCCAGAACAGCGTTTTTACCGATCGTAACGCTACCCGAAATTCCAACCTGAGCGACAAGGACCGTATTTGCCCCCACGCTGACGTTGTGAGCGATGTGAACCAGGTTATCGGTTTTAACCCCTTGACCGATGTGAGTTTTACCGAAAGTTCCTCTGTCGATGGCATTATTGGCCCCGATTTCGACATCATCATCGATTTGAACAATTCCCGTATGCGGAATTTTGTGATAGCAATTGCCGTCCGGCGCAAACCCAAAGCCGTCACTGCCAATCACCGTACCGGCATGGATGATTACCCGATTGCCGATGACACAACGCTCCTGTATGGTAACATTGGGGTGGATGACGACATCATCGCCTATAACGACCTTGTCCCCTATAACGACGCCGGGATGAAGCCAAACACGATCACCAACGGTAACATGACGGCCGATAACCGCCACCGGTCCGACCGTAAGGCCCTGTCCGTGATTAAATTCCTGGCCGATCACGGCGCCGGGATGGATCCCCGCTTGAGGCTGGACCGGCGGATGAAAATATTGCAGGGTTTTGGCAAAGGCCACCATGGGATTGTCCACCTGCACAAGATTGCAGGCTCCGGTAGTGACATCCCTGGGAACAATTATCGCCGCAGCCAGGCAATCACCCATCTTTTTTAAAAATTTGGTATTGCCCGCAACTGTAATTTCATTTTCTCCGGCCAGCTCAAAAGGTGCTGCGCCGCTGATCATTTTGTTGGAATCGCCGATAAGGTTGCCCTGCACCAGAGTTGAAATTTTGGATATCGGTACTTTCATAACCGTCACTGGTTTTAAAGCTTATGCTTAGGGGTGATTTATTTTTTAGCCTTGGCAGATTTGGTGTTGAGTTTCTGAATAAGTTTGTCGGTTAAATCAACAGAATTGGGCGTATAAATAACGCCGCGTTTATCCATGATCAAAAGGTAACCTTCTTTTTTCCCGATTTCCTGGGTAATCGCAGTTACATCGCTTTGCAGTTGCTGCATTAATTGACCTTGAAGTGTCTGCAGCTCGGAACGGTACTTTTTTTGCAAAGTTTTAAAATCATTAACCTTGATGCGCTGTTCCCGTTCTTTTTCTTCGCGCATCTCTTTGCTCATCACCATGGATTCGCGCTCGAGCCGCTTTCGAATGGTTTCAATTTCGTTGCCTTTATTCTGCAGATCGGCGGCCATCTTTTCGTTTTCCTTTTTGAGTTCAGCCTGGATCAATTTTCCGGCATTGGAAGTCTCCAGGACCTTTTGAAGATCAATCACACCTATCTTGGCCACATCTGCAGCCAGTGCAAAATTACAGAAAAATATGAAAATAAAAAAACTGACGATACTAGCAATTTTATAGGCTCTCATTATATTCCTCCTTGTTTTGAAGAAGGCAACCCGGACCATGAGGACTCGGCTTTGACTCCAGTTATTATAGTAGTAATCTTCTTCTAATGGGAAAATTAATATGCTAGCATTACCCCCGTTAGGGGTTTGGCCCCAATAGGAAAATTGGGTCTCAGGATACTGCAATATTGGGTAAATAGCAAATTAATGCTCTCCGGTTGGCCTAAAAAGCCGAGGCCATGGAAAATTCCCAGTTCCCGGTGCCGCTATCGGTGGATTTGGGATCGAGGATCCAACCGTACTCCAGACGGACCGGCCCCATGGGCGACAGCCATCGAATGCCGCAACCAGCGCTTTCCCGCAGCTTACCAAGCTCAATGTCCTCCCCTTCAGCGTAAATATCTCCGGTGTCAAAGAAAACAACGCCATAGACCCCGGCCTGCGGAACGAGTGGAAATCGAACTTCGACGTTGGCCTGAACAAACTTATTGCCGCCAACCTCGGCGCCGTTTTCATCCACCGGAGCCAGGTCGTCACGTTCAAACCCCCGCAGCGCATCGATGCCCACCATATAAAATTTTTCATAGTCCGGCAGTGTTTTTCCCTGAAGCTGTTTTACATAACCGGCTTTGCCGTGCAGAACGCCCACGGTTTTCCAGATCATTGGAAAATACCAGCCGGTTTCGCCAATGATTTTGTTAAATCCCACCGTTCCCCCTATCCCAGCGAATTCATATGTGCCCGTATGAGTGGATCCATGTGTTGGATGAAAACTGTCATTTCTGGAATCATATCTTAAAAGGGTGGTGATACTGCTTTTAATATTTTCCCCTTCGTTCCTTTTGATGGAATCTGCGGCATCGTCACTTACGTTTTTGATATCTGCAATATCATAGGTGTAGGTCATAGACACTCGGGTAAAGTCAATTACCGGATAGCCTAAGCGCAAATTGCCGCCGAGACTGTCTTTATCATAGGTTGAGAAACTGTAATTCCAGTTGTATACATCCGCACCGGCTGACAACGGAATATCAAATAACCACGGCTCTGTAAAACCCAATGTATATTTGGCAGTTTTTGCTCCGAGTTGCCCTCTTAACGACAGCGTCTGAGCTCGTCCAAACAGGTTCCGTTCGGATATGGATGCAGTTAAAAAGAGGTTTTCAACGCTCCCGTAGCCGGCGCCAAAACTAAAGGCCCCGGTATTTTTTTCGGTTACATTGATGCGCAGCCTCATCTTATCGTCGGCACTGCCTTTGACGGTGTCGACCTTTATGTCCTCAAAATAATCAAGCCGATATAAGTTTTGAACACTACGCTTTAATCTTCGACCGCTGTAAAGTTCTTGCTCATAAACCTTCAACTGCCGCCGGATCACCTTATCGCGGGTCTTGGAGTTGCCGCTGATGGTGATTTCTTCAAAGTAAACTTGCTTGCCCTTGGTAATGTCAAAACTAATATTGACGATCAACTTCTCGGGATCCTGCTCGATGCGCGGCGTAATATCGACGTTGGCATAGCCTTCATCGGCATAAATATCTGACAGCGTAATCACATCCAGGCGCAGGATATCCCGGTTGTAATAATCCTCCTCAAAAATTTTTAATCTCTCCAGCAGCTGCTCCGGAGGAATGATCAAATCGCCGGCAATCGTCACTTCACCGACCTTGAACTGCGGTCCCTCAACAATGCGGATGGTTATGACAATACCGTCCTCCTCGAACTTGATTTCCGGCTCGCCGACTCTGGCCTGGACGTACCCTTTATTCTGATAAAAAGAGGTCAGTTTAGCCGTGTCCTGACTGAGGTTTTCTTCGTTAAGATCACCGGCTGATGTGAACCAGGAAAGCAGATTTTCTTCGGAGGTCTCCATCAACCCTTTCAACTTGCCGTCCGAATAGGCACTGTTGCCGACAAATACAATTTTCTCAATATGAAATTTTTGACCCTCAGCGATTTCATATTCGATATCTGCCTTATTTTCTTTCTGCGGGTAGATATTAAATTTGACTTTGGCATTGTAAAAGTTTTTTTCCTTGTACAGTTCTTCAATCCGTCGCATATCACTTTGGATGGTATTGATATTAAGGATGGAACCCTTGCGGATAGTCAGAACTTCTTTAATTTCATCATCATCGTAAACCCAACTGTTCCCTTTGACAAGAATTCCCCGCACGGTAGGTTTTTCCTTAACCATAAAAATGATAATTTTGCCGTCAGCAACCGTTTCAGCATCCACGCGAACGTCATCAAAATACCCCATGGCATAAACGGCTTTTAATTCATCAGAGATAGTTTTTAAAATAAATATGTCACCTTTTTTTACTTTTAGAATTTTTCGGATGGCATCTTCTTCGATACGCTGGTTGCCCTTAATTTGAACCTCAACAATCGTTTCTCGCTTAAAAAGCTTTAAGACCATTTCCTGGACCAATGTTTTTACGGTGGCGGAAAGATTTTCGACGCCTTGGCCTTCAGCTGAAAACGCATGGGGATCTTCGATCTTCTCCGAAGGCAGCATTTTGGCATCCAAACTGAAATTCTGACCGAGCCAGGTCAAGCTTCCCCAAATAACGAAGTTGCCACCGGTATCAACTCCGATCTGACGTATGGCGGCCGGGCTGTCTGTCAGCAATCCGCGGGAATCCAGGGTCTCTTGATCCAGAATGAGTATTTTAGCGCCCTCCTGCTCCAGTTGGGTTTTAATAACTGCGGGAATTTGCTCCTTTAAATAGGACAAATCTTCCTGAGCATATACTTCAAACGGCAGTATGATAACGCGGACGGGTTGTTGCCCATAGGCAACGTCGGCTATTAAAGAGAATAATATTAAAAGGATCGGGCATGCGCGCTTATTCATAGAATCATTTTAGAAAGTATGGTTAGCCTGTTGATGGTCACGGCATAGCCGTTAATTTTCCCTCTACAATCGTTACTCGGCGGGACATGCAAGAAGCAAGTTCCATATTGTGGGTTACCACAACCAGTGTCATGGAAAAGTCCTGATTCAGCTCCATTAGCAGGGAGTGAATATGTTCGCTGTTGGTTTTATCCAGGTTTCCGGTGGGTTCATCTGCGAGCAGAACGAGCGGTTTTAAAACCAGGGCCCTGGCAAGGGCCACCCGCTGCTGCTCTCCACCCGACAATTTTCCAACCCGATAGTTTAATCTATCCTTCAACCCGACCCTGACGAGGACTTCCTCTGCTGCCTGAGCCGCAAGTGGTTTCCCCGTGCCCTGAATCAGCGCCGGCATCATGGCATTTTCAAGCGCGCTGAATTCGGGTAGGAGATGATGAAATTGAAATACAAACCCCACGGACTCATTGCGAAACCGCGCCAATTTAAGATCGTCATATAGAAAGACATTTTCGCCTTTAAACAGCAATTTACCACCGTCGGGTCGATCCAGGGTACCGATAATATGAAGCAAGGTAGATTTACCGATACCTGAAGCACCTACAATGGCCACGGTCTCCCCGGTGGATAAATCAAAATTGAGCTCTTTTAAAACATCAATACTGACCCCGCCGTTGGAAAAGCTTTTGCTCAAGTTGCGAACAGCGATGACACTTTCCACCTGTTTGGAATCCTTTTCGTGATTTTCATTTAGCATGGGTTACCCGACAGTCCAGTTGAGCCTTTTGCGCTCAATTAGGATGTTCTAACCGTATCTGATGGCCTCAACAGGATTTAGTTTAGACGCCTGTCGGGCCGGATAAAGGGTAGCCAGAAAACATATCAGCAAGGCCGCCGCAACAATCGAAACGACGTTTATAAATTCAACCTTGACCGGCAATGACGTCGTGAAATAATAAATATCTCCGGCCAATTCATGGACATCAATGTGTTTGAGCAGAAAACATAGAATAAGCCCCAGAACCAGTCCCAGCAATGTGCCGACGGTTCCGATGACCATGCCGTTGAAGACAAAAATTTTTCGGATACTCCTCTCGGTGGCTCCCATGGCCTTTAGAATTGCAATGTCCCGGGTTTTACCCATGACCATCATGATCAGGCTGCTGGCGATGTTAAAGGCCGCCACCAGAATAATGAGGCTTAATATGATAAACATTACCCTTCTCTCCAGCTTAAGTGCTTTGAAAAGGTTGCGGTTCATCTGCATCCAGTCCATCGCCCAATAGGGAAACTTCAGTTTCGACGTAATTTTCTGGGCAACATTTCTCGCGTCATATATATTGGTCACCCGAATATCAAGTCCGCTGACGGAATTTCCCATGCGCATTAACTTCTGGGCATCTTTTATATTGATGTAGGCAAAGGTCTGGTCATAATCATACATACCGGACTCAAAAAATCCGGTTACCTGAAACTGCTTCATGGCCGGTACATGCCCGATGGGAGACAACATTCCCCGGGGAGAAATCAAATAGATGACATCGCCTTCAACAACCCCGAGGTTTCTGGCCAATTCACGCCCCAGAACAATGCCGGGAATAGCGCTTGAAGCGTCCCGGGAGGGGCCGGCGGTTGCCGGATCGGGCAAATTCACCTGCTGAAGGGTCTTCATGACCCGGCCGGCCGATGTTGGGTCTATTCCCCGCAGCACCGCACCGGAAGCCCCACCTCTCGCTCGCAACATAATTTGAGACAGGATAAACGGCGTGGCGGCTTCAACACCTTCAGTCTGTTCGACTTCTTGCAGCACTTTACGGTATTCTGTAAAAGCGCCTCCGTGACGTTTAAGGATCACCTGGGGTTGTCCGCCTAATATGCGGCTCTTTAGATCAGCCTCAAAACCTGCCATCACCGCTATAACCACGATCAGGGCCATTACGCCCACCGCCACCCCGGCAATGGACAGAATGGTGATCAGGGAAATAAAAGCCTGCTTTTTTTTGGCTCTCAGGTATCGGCCGCCGATGAATAATTCAAATCCCATGGAAAGTTTGGTTATCTGTTATTGGTTATTAGTTATGAGTCCCGATATTGCCAAGTGGATCGTGAGTATATTGATTAAGTGAATACAAAGCCGATTTCAGCCCTAAATCTCCGCCTTGTGTTTCATGTGTGGAAAGAGGATAACTTCCCGGATGGATGCAGCATCGGTGAGCAGCATGACCAGCCGGTCGATGCCGATGCCCTCACCGGCGGTCGGAGGCATCCCGTACTCCAGGGCCTCTATATAGTCATTATCCATTCGATGCGCTTCCTCATCACCTGCCTGGCGTCCTTCAACCTGCTGGCGAAAACGCTGATGTTGGTCGACCGGATCATTGAGCTCGGAAAACCCGTTGGCTATCTCGCGGCCGGCAATAAAGAGTTCAAATCTTTCAGTAAGATCCGGTTGCTGATCACTGCGCCGCGATAGGGGTGAAACCTCCGCAGGATATTCAGTAATAAAAGTCGGTTGAATCAACTTGGGCTCCACCAGGGCGTCAAATAATTTGGTGATCACCTTACCCAGCTGTCCGGTTTTGGTAACGTTAACCCCCTTCTGGAAAGCCAATTTGAGGAGCCCTTCTTTGTCGCTTAAAAGAGCCCGATCAATTCCTCCCAGTTCCTCGAGCGCGGAATAAAGTGACAACCGTCGCCATTTTCCTGAAAGATCGATGGTCTGGCCCTGGTAGATGATCTGCGCCGATCCGGTAACCGCCTCAGCAATCTCGGCAATCAGTTGTTCGGTTAATTTCATCAGATCGCTGTCGGTGCCATAGGCCTGATAAAATTCGAGCATGGTAAATTCCGGATTATGCTGGGTGGACACCCCTTCGTTCCTGAAATTGCGATTGATCTCAAAAACCCTTTCAAATCCTCCGACGACAAGGCGCTTTAAATATAATTCCGGCGCAATGCGCAGGTAGAGGTCCATTCCTAACGCATTGTGATGGGTTTTAAAAGGAGTGGCTTCGGCCCCTCCAGGGATGGGCTGCATCATGGGCGTTTCAACTTCCAGAAAATCCCGCTGAATAAAATAATTGCGGATCTGTTGAATAATCTGGCTGCGCTTTAAGAAAATATCCCGTACGTCGTCATTCATAATCAGGTCCACATAGCGCTGCCGGTAACGCTTTTCGGGATCACGCAACCCATGGAATTTCTCAGGCAAAGGGCGTGTGGCCTTGCACAGCAGAGTCAGTTCCTGGGCCAGCAAGGTCCATTCGCCGGTCCGAGTTTGAAATAGCCCGCCTTTAAGCCCTACAAAATCGCCGATATCAAGCTGTTTGAAAAGCCGGTAAGCATCGTCGCCGATGCGGTCTTTTCTGACATAGCCTTGAAGCTGTCCGGTCCGGTCCCTGAAACGGATAAAGGCGCTTTTTCCGAAACTGTTGATCGCCATCATGCGACCGGCGGTGACGAAAACCGGTTCGCCCTCGGCCAGGCTTTCAGATGATTCATTGATAGCGTTTTGAATGTCCCGAACCGTGTGCGATACGACAAATCCGTTGGGATAAAGATTGACCTGGTTCTTTTTTAATTCTTCAATTTTTGCTTTTCGATTTTGCAGCAGTTCGCTAGTTTTTTCCATAATTTTATCGATTCTCAAAGCTGTTTTAACATAGCAGATTGCGCTGACAGCTTCTATAGTGGTTGTCAACAAAAGGCTCCGATATTGAAACGTTTTTTTCTACAACCACTTATACCGCAATTCCGTGAAGCGGTTGATAATTATGGAAAGCGGTATGAAATTAAATCGTTTTAGTTAGCGTATTTGCTGGAAACTGTCAAGATCAAGTTAGTAGGCTAAAAGAGTATCGTCAATCTGATGGCACCAACCAAGGCTGGACAATGTTCGCCTCACGCAAAGGCGCCAAGTTTTCTATTTTTTTCTTTGGGTCTTGGTGTCTTTGCGTGAGAATTTTTTAATTTTGCCGGGATAAGGTGATTTCCAGGTGAAATTTGAGAGGATGACTGAGACTTGGGAAAGCTAAGCCGGAGAATCCATCTGTTTAAATTGTAGGGTGAAGGTGGTGCCTTTGTTCTCTTCGCTTTCGACATTCAGCCATAAGTCATAGGCCTCAAGAATGCGGTGCACGATGGACAGCCCGAGACCGGTGCCATAGGGTTTGGTGGTAAAAAAGGGATCAAAGATGGTTTTAAGCTCCTCCTGCGACATCCCGCAGCCGTTATCGGTAATTTTGATACAAGCGCGTTTGCTTTTTTGGGCATACATTTCGATGTCGATCACACCTTCACCGTCAATGGCTTCTGAGGCATTTAACAATAGGTTCCAGAGAATCTGCCGCAGGTGAACCGGATCCATTGAGATCCATATATTGGATTGGATTTTCTTGGTTGTTGTGATGCGACCGTCATTGGATGCATCTTTTTCAAATAACTCAGCCGTTTCGATTAATACTTTTTCAAGCTCAATGGGCTCAACTTTCCCTGCCGGCGGCCGTGCATACATCAGAAAATTGTTAGCCAGTGAACTTAACCGATCGGCCTCACGCAAAATAATCTGCATGAGTCTGTCATGATCAGGATCATAACGGATATCTTCTTTCAGAAGCTGTATAGATCCGGTCAGGGAAGCCAGTGGATTTTTTATTTCATGTGCCAGGCCGGCGGCCATCTCACCGACGGATGCCATTGTCTCGACACGCTTTACGTGATTTTCCATGACCCGTAGTTCTTTTCTGGTACTTCGAACTTGCTCGGACAGAAAGCTGCTCAGAAAGGCTACTGCGAAACAGGCGGTCATGGTTATCAGAATTTTGTAGAGTACCTGATTCCAGGGGAGGCTCGAGGCGAGCATCCCTTCCTCGCTGACAAATGGAAAGATGACACCATAATATTCAAAATCCACCATGATGCCGAACTGGATGCTGCAAATCGCAGCGATGACCAGAGTGCCCCGGATTGACAGCAAGATGCTGGAGTAAATGATGACAACCAGATACAGAAATGAGAAAATACTCGAAAAGCTTCCGGTAACAAACAGGATCACCGTAACAACCAAGGTATCGACTAAAATCTGGACATAGGCAAAGGCGATGTGTTTTTTAATGCGCTCGATGGACAGGGCATACAAGATTGACAGAAAAAAAATGGACGCGATAACACCATATAGAAGTTTTAGAGGGGGGCTGATGGGCGGAGGGGATTCTCCAAGTTGCAGGACGATGGACGATCCCAGCAACAGGGTTGAAAAAAGGACCCGAAAAAGCATCAGCCACTTCAATTTATCTTTGAAGTCCTTTTCGGGCATTTGCAATGCGTGATCCATAGGAATTACTTCAGGATCTTTGAAATTATTGGGTTACTTAATCTTCGATACAGCTATGAAATGGCTCCGGCCATTTGGAATATCGGAAGATACATGGCCACCACCAGGCCACCGATGGTCACGCCTAAAAATACCAGCATGAAAGGCTCAATCAATGCGGTCAGGTTTTCAACTGCCTGATCAACTTCCTCATCGTAAAAATCGGCAATTTTCTCCAGCATGGCATCCAAGGCACCGGTTGATTCGCCAACACCGATCATCTGGCATACCATCGGAGGAAATACGCCGCTTTCGTTTAAGGGATCCGCCATGGTACGGCCTTCAGCAATGCCTGAGCGGACGCTGTAAATCGCCTTTTCAACGGTTCGATTCCCTGCGGTTTTAGCAACAATATCAAGTGCTTCCAAAATGGCCACACCACTGCCCAGCATGGTGCCCATGGTGCGGGTAAACTTGGCGACAGCCACTTTGCGTAGCAGCTCCCCGAATACGGGAATCTTTAAAAGCAGATTGTCGACCACATCCCGCCCCTTTTCGGTACTGTGAAACTTCTTAAAGGCAATCGCAAACAGAAAAAGACCGACGATGATATAGATAATCTTGCTTTTGACCATATCGCTCATGGCCACAACAATCTGGGTGGGCAGCGGAAGCTCGCCGCCCATGTCGGCGAACATTTCCTCAAAAACAGGAATTACAAAAACCAGGATAACTGCCAGAACGACAATCGCAATGATCAAGGTAACGATGGGATACGTCATGGCCCCTTTAACCTGAGACTTGAGCTTGGCAGCCTTTTCCATATAGGCTGCAAGCCTTCTCAAAATTGCATCAAGGATACCACCGGCCTCCCCGGCAGCAATCATGTTGACGAACAGGTCATCAAACTGTTTGGGAAATTTTTTCAGTGCTTCGGCCAAGGTTGCCCCACCTTCGACGGACTCTTTTATGTCTTTCATCATTTTCTTAAACGTGGCGTTAGCCTGTTGCGAATAAAGAATGTCGAGACATTGAATGATCGGCAGGCCGGCATCGATCATGGTCGAAAATTGTCGGGCAAAAAGTATGATATCATGCTCTTTGACTCTGGGCTGGAGAAAGCTGACGTTTGCGAAAAGGTCTTTGGGTTTCTCCTTAATTTTGGTCGGCGTAATCTTCTGGCGAACCAATTGTGATTTTACAGCTTCTTCGCTGACAGCTTCAATCTCGCCTTTCGAAGTTCCGCCAGTTCTATTTTTGCCCGTCCACACATAAACTGCCATGATCAATCCTCCCTGATAATTTAAAATAAGACACAATGGCCGTTGGTCTGCACCTGCTTTTTGAAATCTGCCCTGGTTGCCACCGCCTGGAAACTGTGATTTTTAATCACGAGCAGGCATCTTTGGCGATAATGTAATATTCAGAATCATTATCGGCCGGAGAGGAAAAAAACTTAAGTCTTTTAGACAATAATTTGTGAAAATTATTCCTATTATAGGGCCACTGGAAAGTCAAGGATTGCAACCTGCTGGATTCAAACGATTTCATTCATATTTCCAAGATCATAAACCGGACCCTGATCGGCAATAAGCTAGTGGCAATACCAGGCTAAATATGTTAGCCTATGGGGTCTGAATGTTTGACAAAATGGCCAATTCAGGGAAATGTTCTCATAGTACCCGAAGGTGCATACATCTTCCGCAGGAAACACGGACTACGACTGTGCCTAAAAGCAAAAATTCAATTAAAAATAAAGACGTTACAGTCATAACCACCCACGTAAATGCCGACTTTGATGCATTAGCCTCCATGCTGGCCGCCCAAAAGCTGTATCCGGATGCGCTGGTGATCTTTCCGGGTTCACAGGAAAAAAATTTAAAAAATTTTTTCATCAATTCGATGGCCTATCTGTTCAACATGGTGAATATCAATCGAATCGACTTCGACAGCATCACCCGGCTGGTTCTGGTGGACACCCGGCAGATCGGCCGCATCGGCAAACTGGCAGAACTGTTGGACAAGCCTGGAATTGAAATTCATATCTACGATCATCACCCGCTGACCGGTAACGATATCAAGGGCGAAATCGAAATCCATGGCGAGACCGGTGCCAATGTTACCATCCTGACCGAGATTATACAGAAAAAAAATATCCATATCTCTCCGGATGAAGCCACCATCATGTGCCTCGGAATTTACGAGGATACCGGATCTTTTACGTTTCCTTCAACAACTGAAAGGGATTTTCTGGCCGCGGCTTATCTCTTGTCCCAGGGGGCCAATTTAAATATTGTTTCCAATCTCATTGCCAGAGAACTCAGCCCGGAGCAGGTTGTATTGTTAAACGATATGATTCAGGCAGTTACCCGATACTACATCAATGGTATCGAAGTCGTCGTCACCAGTGTCACCATGGAAAAATATATGCCCGATTTTGCTTTTCTGGTTCAAAAAATGGTGAAAATGGAAAATCTCGACGCCATTTTCGCCATTGCACGCATGGAAAATAAGATTTACGTGGTGGCCCGCAGCAGAATTAATGAAGTGGATGTTGGCGCCATATTGACACTCCTCGGCGGAGGTGGTCATCCCTATGCTGCAGCAGCATCGATTAAGGGCAAAACGCTGGCGCAAACGGAAACCGGGCTTGTGGAAATCCTTTACGAAAAAATCAGGGCCAATCGCCAGGCCAAGGATTTGATGTCATCGCCGGCCATCTCCATCAGCCCCGATGTTGCCTGCAAAAAAGCCCGCAATATTATCACCCGCTATAATCTGAATGCGCTTCTGGTTACGGAAAAAATAAACGGTACCGAAAAGCTTTGCGGATACATCACCAGACAGGTGATCGAAAAAGCGCTCTACCATAAGCTCGACCGGGTTCAGGTCAAAGACTATATGACCACGGAAGTAGCCAGTGTTCAACCGGATGCTGACCTTGTTGAAATACAAAAAAAAATCATCGACAACAAACAGCGTATTTTGCCGGTTGTGGAAAATGAGACCATCGCCGGGGTCATTACCCGCACGGATCTTTTAAATATCCTTGTGCGGCGTTCCCAGCCTATACCGGATGAGGCGCCCGATCCCGGCAAGGAACCGCCCCATGCGCATACCCGCAATGTTGTCCGGTTTATGAAAGAACGGCTTTCAGCCGATCTGATTCGAAATTTGCAGCAAATCGGCGAAGTGGCCGATGAAATTGGTTCGGGGGCCTATGCCGTCGGCGGATTTGTCCGGGACCTGTTTTTGTACCGCAGTGATGAGGATCTTGATATTGTCATTGAGGGCGATGGCATTGCCTTTGCCAAAAAATATGCCAAAATCGTGGGCGCCCGCGTCCATATCCATGAAAAATTCGGAACCGCCGTCATTATTTTTCCGGATGGATTTAAAATTGATGTGGCATCCGCCCGAATGGAGTATTATAAATTCCCGGCCGCCCTGCCGGTGGTAGAGAGGAGCTCGATCAAACTTGATCTTTACCGCAGAGATTTCACCATAAATACACTGGCGATTCAACTGAATTCGGATAAATTCGGTACGCTGATCGACTTTTTTTCCGCTCGCAGGGATATCAAGGAAAAAATTATTCGGGTGTTGCATAATCTTAGTTTCGTTGAAGATCCCACCAGGGTGTTTCGCGCCATCCGATTTGAACAGCGTTTTGAGTTCACCCTCGGTAAATTAACCGCCGGTCTGATCGCCAACGCCATCAGCATGGATTTTTTCAGAGAACTAAGCGGCAAACGGGTGTTTGCTGAATTGCGACTCATCCTGAAAGAAGAAAATCCGGTGGCTGCCATCAAACGATTGAATGACTTTGATCTATTGAAAGTGATTCACCCATCGATCAAGCTTGACAAAGATTTACTGACAACCCTTAATTCAGCTAAAAAAGTCCTGTCCTGGCATGATTTGCTTTTTTTAGAGGAATCCTATAAGAAGTGGATCGTTAATTTTCTGGCCCTAATCCGAAATTGCAACCCCCATATTTCAGAAGAGATCTGCCGTCGTTTCGAACTGGCACCGGATGACAAAAAGATACTGTGTGCCGAAAGATTTGAAGCCGATAGATGTGTATTCTGGCTTGAGCGAAATTTGCAGGTATCCGACAGCGTTCTTTACCGCAAACTTACCGGATTTAAAACCGAGCTGATTTTATTCATGATGGCGATTGCCAACAATAAGGCCGTAAAAAAATCCATATCTCATTTTTTTACAGATCTTCGCCGCACCAGGCTTTCATTAAGAGGCAGGGATTTAAAAAAAATGGGGCTTAAACCCGGCCCGGTCTACCGGCAGGTGATGGAGGCTGTTTTGGATGCCAGGCTGGACGGTGAGCTCAAATCCAAAAAAGATGAAATCGAATTAGCCCGTCAGCTGGTTGCCGAGCAATAAGCCATGCCAGATCCCTGTCCTGGACTGACCTCGGATTATTAATTGCACCTGTCGATCAATTTGATAGAGTAGTTTTTTTCCAGAACCAGATTCTTATTTGGGGGAGGTAAAATCCCAAGGAGGAAAAATATAATTTAATGAACCCAAAAAAACGAATTTTAAGTGGCATGCGGCCCACCGGACCTCTTCACCTGGGCAATCTTCTTGGAGCACTGGCAAACTGGGTGAATATGCAGGATGAGTATGATTGCTATTTTTTTATCGCTGACTGGCATGCGCTCACCAGCGACTATGACAATACGGCACCCATTGAAAATAACCGCAAAGAGATCATGCTTGACTGGCTCAGTGCCGGACTTACTCCGGAAAAAAGTACGCTGTTTGTTCAATCCTTTGTCAAGGAACACGCCGAACTCTTCTTGCTGTTGACAATGATCACGCCGGTGCCGTGGCTGGAGCGCAATCCAACCTACAAGGAACAAATTGGCGAGCTCAGCAACAAGGACCTGTCCACCTTCGGTTTCCTCGGCTATCCCGTGCTGCAAGCCGCCGATATTATTATCTACCGACCCCACGGCGTCCCCGTAGGCGTAGATCAGGCACCCCATGTTGAAATTACACGGGAAATCGCCAGGCGCTTTAATCATTTCTACGGAGATGTATTTCCGGAACCGGCCACCATTTTAACGGAGACCCCCAAAATCCTGGGCATGGATCGGCGCAAGATGAGCAAAAGTTACGGCAATGCCATCTTTTTGTCAGACAGCCCGGATGAAGTCAGCGCCAAAGTATCCCGCATGATCACCGATCCTCAACGCGCACGGCGGAGCGATCCCGGGAATCCCGATATATGTAACGTTTTTGATTTCCACAAACTATACACTGACGCGAATACGGTTAAAGAGATCGACGAACAATGCCGGGCGGCCGGAATCGGGTGTGTGGAATGCAAACAGAAAATGGCCCGGGGCCTTGTATCAGCCCTTGAACCGATTCGTGAAAAACGCGCTTACTACGAAGCGCGGCCTGAGATGGTATACGAAATTATGGTCGAAGGCAGCAACCGCGCCCGCAAAACCGCCTGTGAAACCATGGAGGTCGTTAGGGCAGCAATCAAGATATAGAATCTAAAATTTGGAATCACACAGCTAATTTATTATTTCGGTGCAATTAATTGGGGAAATTCCAAATCACAAGCACCAAATAACAAAATTGATTTTAAATTAAACTAGCATCATGATGGCAGATACATTATACCGCGTCCAGCTGGATGAAATATTCGAGGGCCCCATGGACCTGCTGGTTCATCTGGTCCGGAAAAACGAACTCGATATTTATGATATCCCCATCGCTCTGATCACCGAACAGTATCTGCAGTACCTCGAGTGGATGCAGGCCATGAATATCGATTTCGCCGGTGATTTTCTTCTGATGGCATCCACCCTCACCCAGCTGAAATCACGGATGCTGCTGCCGGTCCATGATGGTGAAGATGAGGAAGGTGATGTCCTGCAGGAGATCACCCGGCCTCTGGTGGAATACCTCCAGATGAAGTCGGCCGCCGATGAGCTGGTTGAGCGCAATCTGCTGGGCGAAAAAGCATTTATTCGAAATCCAGACCGCGGTGAGTTTCTGACGGGATCGGATGATGAGTTTATTAAGATCGGCCTGTTCGAGCTGATTGACGCCTTTCAGAAAATTCTTGAAAGAATCCCCGATGAACACCGGGTAAATATGACGGCCGATGAAATATCGGTCAAAGATAAGATCGCCCAAATCATAGACATCCTTGAAGCCAAAGAGTCGATAACTTTTTTAGAGTTGTTTTCCGATTTCCCGGATAAACATGAGATCATCGTCACGTTTTTGGCCCTCTTAGAAATGGTTAAACTCACTCTGGTACGGATCGTCCAACATGTTCAAACCGGGGTAATACGGATTTTCTACATTTAGGCACTTTTAAATATGGAAAATATCAAATATATCATCGAAAGCCTGCTGTTTGTAGCCGAAAAACCGCTGACGGTTGATCGGATAAAAAGCATTCTCACCCAGGCCGAAACCGCCGAAATCCGAACAGCTGCCAATGAGCTAGCGGCTGAATATGAGGAACGCCAGGGCGGGTTTTATCTTGACGAAGTTGCGGGTGGATATCAAATCCGAACTCGTCCTGAATATACCGAATGGATTAAAAAACTGATCCAGCCGAAGCCGCTGCGCCTGAGCAAACCGGCTCTGGAAACCCTGGTAATCATCGCATATAAACAACCCATTATCCGCAGCGACATTGAACATATCCGGGGGGTTGATTGCGGCGGCGTTCTGCGCGTGCTCCTTGAGCGCAAACTTGTCCGGATCCTGGGCCGCAAGGAGATTGCCGGCCGCCCGCTAATATATTCAACAACCAGGCGTTTTCTGGAAGTCTTTGACCTTAAAACTCTCAGGGACCTTCCGACGCCCAAAGAAATCGAAGAACTCGGGGCTGCCGCCACCGAAAAGACGGATGCAAATATTTTTGATACCGCCGCGACATCAGCAACCCTTCTGGAAAATTCAGGTGGCATAGCAGCCACAGGGGACCGACTCGAGGAAACGAAATCATTTGAAACCGGCTTACCGGCAGATGAACCGTTCCGAGATACGCTGCGCGAAACCGAAAACGATATCGAACCGGAACCGGAGACAGACAGCCCGGATAAACCGTTTGAAAAAAGCTCTTGATTTAATTCTAAAGACCCATTATCTATAAATTGCTCCGCAACGATACGGGCGGTTAACTCAGCGGGAGAGTGCTACCCTCACACGGTAGAAGTCACTGGTTCAAATCCAGTACCGCCTACCAGTAATTTCAAGAGGTTACAGTGTCTGCTGTAGCCTCTTTTTTTCGGGTTTTCGATTCCACGGAAATAACAGGCCATCTACCTTTGGTGGCAATCGGGGGCGAGTATGAGCGAGAAGGAACAAATTACAGCAACTATTCTGAGGGCACAGTCTGAACTGGAGCAAGCACTTGGCGAGCTTGAAAAAATGCCGGCATTTGACCCGGGAGCGATTGCTTTTTCGGCCCATGCCCTCAATAACTATTTGATGGTAACACGGTGCACTGCCGAATTGCTCCTCTTATCACTGGCAGACCACCCGGACCCTCAAATCCGGAATTGGCTTGAAGGATTGGGTCATGTGACAAAGCTAATGCGTCACACGGTTAGCCAGTTAATGACTTCATCGGAACCCAAGGATGCCGAGTTACGCTTCCTGAAATGGGATCTAGTTCAGTTGGTACGACGGACAAGTGATTATTATCAACGCATCGCGGATCGAAAAAATATCTCCATTGTTTTTGGGTCCGCTATGGACATCCCCCCGGTATGGACCGATCCTGTGGCTGCCGCGGCGGTACTGGACAACCTCCTCTCGAACGCCGTAAAATATTCATTTCCGGGAAAGCAGATTGGGGTGCAGCTGAGGGAGGAATTGACAGGTGTGGTATGCAGTGTCCGTGATGAGGGACCTGGATTGAGCCAGCAGGATCAGGCGCAACTGTTTCAGCGGGGTATCCAGCTCAGCTCCATACCCACGGGGGGAGAGCCTTCGAGTGGCTATGGGCTGGCAGTGGCTAAGGAGTTAATCGATAAGTTGGGCGGGGATCTTTGGTGTGAAAGCACATTAGGGTCCGGGGCGTGCTTCTCGTTTCGCTTACCGGTGTATCAGGAAAAGCAGTAATGGCCATATTCCAGGAAAATCTAATCGTGGTGACGGGGGCTTCCGAAAGTATCGGACGTGCTTTATGTTTAGCGATTGCTAATCAGAAACCTAAATTAGTATTAGCCGCACGAAATCAAAACAGACTAATTTTTTATCAGGTTTCTCACAAGCCTTTGCACAAGAGTGGGGGCTAATTGAAACGGCAGTGCAAGTAATTAAGTGTGCCATCAGTTGAAATTAAACATTCATATTTTCCATAGCCTTTTTCATTTGACGAACTGCCTGTCTTAAGCGTTCTTCATTTTCTACAAGGGCAAGACGCAGGAATCCTTCTCCTTCTTCGCTGAATCCTGTTCCGGGAGCCACCGCCACATTCGCCCTGTCCATCATTTCAATGGCAAACTGCATGGCACCCATTTTGTTGAATGGCTCTGGGATCTTTGCCCAGACAAACATACCGGCTTTTGGCTTTTTAATGTCCCATCCAATTCTTTCAAGGCCGCTACACAAAACATCTCTTCTGGTTTGGTATATGTTTGCCAACTCGGGAATAGTGTCGTCACAATCGCGCAACGCTATAATGCCGGCCACCTGGATGGCGGAAAAGATTCCATAGTCAAAATAACCTTTGATTTTTCCAAGGGCCTGAACAATCTCAGCGTTTCCCACGCAATACCCGATTCTCCACCCTGCCATGTTATAGGATTTTGAAAAAGACCCAAATTCTACCCCAACATCCTTTGCACCGTCCACTTCAAGAAAACTTGGAGCTTCATACCCGTCAAAGGTGATTTTCGAATAGGCAAAATCATTTATGATCATGAATTTGAAGCGCTTGGCAAGTTTTACCACTTCTTTGAAAAATTCCCCGTCTATTACAACGCCTGTGGGATTATGAGGGTAATTGAGCATGAGAACTTTGGGTTTGGGATAACATGCTTCACAAATGCTGATGATGCGGTCAATAAAGCTTTTTTCAGGTTCTATGGGTATTTTCATGACATTGGCTCCTGCAATGACAGCGGCATAAATATGCACCGGGAATGCAGGGGCGGGCACAAGCACGGAATCTCCCGGGCCCATAATGGCCAGGCAGAGATGGGATATCCCCTCTTTGGAACCAATGGTGAAATAAGTCTCTGTTTCAGAATCAAGATCAATATTGTAATGCCGCTTGTAATATTTTGCGATTTCAATTTTTAAATGCGGTATGCCGGAGGTTTCCGGATACCGGTGTGATTTAGGATCTTTAGCCACCTCAACCAGTTTTTCAATCACGGCATCAGGTGTTGGATCCATGGGGTTACCCATACCAAGGTCAATAACATCATCCCCGTTGCGCCTTTTGTCCATTTTCATTTTGTTGATCATTCCGAATAAATAAGGGGGCAGCTGATCCATACGGCTGGCAAAACGAATAATACGATTTTCTTCCAAAACAAAACTCCTTTATAAACTTTAATCCTGTGAAGACGTTTATTAGTGTTACCTTGTGTCGCAAACCTCGTCGTAAATCTCCAGTATTCTGTCAAAATGACTGTCCCAGGAAAAACGCCGGCATTCCTCCCGGGCACGCTGGCCGGCTTTTCTGGCGTAGGCCAGATCCATAAACGGTTTTATCAGCTGCCCAAGAGCCCTATCGTCATCAGGATCGGGCAGCACAGCGCCGGTTTCGCCTTCGACGATAATTTCAGCAGCGCCGGCCATGGCAGAAACAATGGAGGGAATACCAGTGGCCATGGCTTCAAGTATGACCATACCAAACGCATCAAAATAGGTCGGCAGGCAGCACAGATCGCTGGCTGCAAAAAATCGATCGACATCAGGACGCACATCCAAAAAATGCACCCTTCCCAGAACACCCAGTTTCGTTGCCATTTTCACGAACCGTGACCGGCGATGCGGGCGTTCTTTACCGATAACCAGACAAGACGCGCCATCCAGTCGCCGCAGAGCCCGCAAAAGAGTTCCCAACCCTTTGCGTCCATAATCGTTGGCCACAAATAAAACCACCGGCACTTCATCATCCAGTCCGAGCTCGCGACGGACGGTTGTGCGGTGTTTTACAATGTTGCGCGGATGGAAGCGTTCGAGATCAATACCGTTGTAAACGACCTCGACCTCTTCATGGTTCAGTCCGTAGCGTTTGCAAATTTGACTCTGAACCAGTTTGGACATCGTTATAATTCGCTTAAAATTTCCCCGGGTAAAGCGGGCCCTTTGAACGGCGAGAACCGCCCGCTGATGAGGCATCATTCGTCCCAAGAAGCGACCCATGGCGCTCCTGCCCAGCGAATAGGCCTGAAAATCTTCAAGGCAACCTGACCCATCGGTATAAATATCCTGACGTGAGGTTTTGGTAAAGCCGTGGACTATATCAAAGGGACCGTGACGTTGGATGGCTCTCTGGGTCAGCCTGTCGAAAGCCAGAACCTTGGCCCAGCGAAGGGGTTTGAATATATAGGGGATCTTGTAAAACTTAATTCCCTCCGGCTCTTCATTCCAAAAATGGCAAAAATAATGAACCTCGTGTCCCCGGGCGATCAATCGCTGGCAAAACGCGTATATGTATCGCTCGACTCCTCCAACTTCCTGGAAACGGGTATGGGTAATGGCCACACGCATATTCATTTTTTTTTATTGCGGTCCGCCTGCGGCGGTTCAGGTGAGTTTTTGCAATACCTGGCTGTTGTTGCCCTTATCCATATCATCCAAGGCAAAGGAGAGGGCCAGCTCCAGTAAAGTTGACTTGTTGTCAATGGCCACTCCGGCCAGTTTCAGCTCATGGAATTTAAGGGTGAATCGCTGAAGAACATCCACTGAAAGATAGAAACCGGCCTTTTTCTTGGAAACGTTGTTGACCAACCGCTTGGGTGATGGCGATGGTTTCTCATAGCCAGTGGCCGACTCCACCGGATCCAATGAATTATCCGTAAAAAGATCAGGGGTGGTCTTGTTCCTATCTGCCATTGTTCATTATCCTCCTGACTAAATTCTGGTAATCGTAAGCCCCCTGAGCACGAGCCCTGTATTCAAAAATCGTCCGGCCAATAGCCGGAGCCTCTGACAGGCGAACGCTGTAATGGATTGGATCGCACATCTGCCGGCTGAAATGCTTTTTGAGCTGGTTGAACATCTCGTGACTGTGACGGGTCCGGCGGTCAAACATGGTCGGCAAGATATATTCCAGACGTAAATCCATATTTAACTTCTGGGCGGATTGAAGATACCTGAAAAAGGTTTTCAAGCCCTCCAGGGATGGTCCCTGCAGGGCGACCGGGCAGAGAACCTCGGTTGCCGCCATGAGGATGTTGACGCTCAACACATCCCAGCCCGGCGCACAATCAAAAATCAGATAGTCCAGAGCCCCTTGCTTGGGAACCAGCTTTTGGGCCAGGACCGTTTGCCGGATTTCCCTGGGCTGCTCCCCCAGCCAGTTCTTTAATTCCACCAGCCGGATGCCTCCATCAAGAAGCCAGAGATTTTCACGGGTCGGATGAAGGGTTTCATTGCGGGAAATAGCCTGCCCGTTTTCCTTACGCTCGGTAATAAATTCATAAAGACCGAATTCAGGCTTTTGACCTAGAAATTTAGCCGTCTGCCCCTGGGTATCGCAATCCACCAGCAAAACCCGTTTCCCAAGAGAAGCCAGTCCGTGGGCCAGGTTTACGGCAGTAGTGGTTTTACCGACGCCGCCCTTGGCCATTGCCACTGCAATTTTTCGCATTTTAATAAATCCTGTTCTTATGTTCTCGATTTCTTCTATTCGTATATTACAGAATTCCTCTTATATAGCAAGAGAAAACTGCAATGGTTCAGGGATCTATCTTTTCCCGCTTAAATAGGTCTCATCCAGGGCACCTTCTATCACCGCAAGTGTTTCGATGGCGGGGGGCCTGAAATCAAATACAGCTTCCAAAAAATCGATGGTAATCCGGTAGGTTGCGCCCCACAGGATTTCCTTCCCATAGTGAGCCGGTAGTTGAAAACAGGGAAAATCTTTAATCGACTCGATTCGCCCCTGGCCGGGGTTGTTTCCCATTCTGAGTCGATATCTACCGTAATAGTTTGGATTGAGCAGGTCCCGGAGGGGAACATATAAAACTTTTTCCACCTCCCAGTTGGGAAAAAATCGTTTCTGGCGCTTAATCCATCCAACCATCGGATATATGGTGCGCCTAAACATCACCAGGGATTGGGGCGGCAGTGAGCCCAGAAATCTGAGGCCTAAAGGGTTTAACCTCATTTCTTCAAAACTTTCCCGCAAACCCGTGGCCCATAGGATCGACATTAATTCAACCTGCCGGGAATGGTTTTTTTTCCAATTGCCCCAATGGCGCCATAACCTTAGCGAGATAAACGGCAACGAAAAAAAACGCGCCAGATAAGGATCAATATGCGGGGCCATACTGCCGCCGGGAAAGCAAAGATCGCCGGCTTGCCTGACCTTTGATGACCGCTTATTCAAAACGATGCAGGGTTCCGCGCTCAGGTCTGTTCCTGCAGATTTTTGCCCGAGAAGCATTACTACCCCGGCGGTGGTCCCCCATTCGATCTCACTATTCGAAAAAAAATTTCCCTGGCAGAGCCGATCGTTAAGGGTATCAATGATATGATCAAGGAGTCTGAATTTATCTTTTAAAAGTTGATTTTTTATTTGATCGACCCCGGACATACCAAAATGATTCTCCCATCCCGTTCTTTATACGCGCTATTGAAAATCATTCGTTGATAACTTATATTTCCGGTATCGTCAAACAGTTGATTCGAAAGTGGGTTGACAATCACCTGCTGGAATTTGTAAAAACCTAATTTCGTGCAGCCCGTTTCAGATTCACCAAACCGGCTGTAACTATATTTTCTGAAGGAGGAGATTTACATGAAGGTTGTTAGAACAGGTCACGTGATTTTAACGATATCGCTGGTAATTTTGGTATTGGCTTGTCTTCCCGGCCTTTGTTCCACGCAAGAAGATGATAAAAACAGACCTGCAAGATCGGTAACCATGGCAGTTGAATACCCGGGAGTGGAGGTTTCCGCACAGGAGGATGTCAGCATGGATCTCATCTTCCACAATAAGGGGAGAAGCGATGAAACGGTGGAGGTCTGGGTTTCCGATTTACCCACGGGCTGGAAAGCCAGGGTCAAAACCTATCGCTTCACGGTGACGGGGATTCATGTCCCGGCCGGCGAGGACAAAAACCTGACGTTTGAAGCCCAGCCCCCCAAGGACATAAGTCCCGGAAAATACACCTTTCGCATTGAGGCCAAAACCCATGACAGCCAGTTCAAAATGGTCCAGGAAGTTCTGGTAATCATAACCGGGGCCGAAAAAAAATCAGATGAAGACCGCGGTGTCAGGCTGACCACATCATACCCGGAGATTCGCGGGCCATCGGATGCCGCCTTTGAATTTTCCATGGAAGTCAACAGCAAACTGGATAATGATGCCGTCTTTGATCTTTTCGCCCAGGGGCCCAAGGGCTGGGAAATTAATTTTAAACCTGCCTATGAAACCAAGTTTATCACGAGCCTGAGACTAAAAGCCAACCAGAACCAGACCATCGCCGTGGAAGTAAACCCCCCGCCCATGACCGAGGCCGGCGAATACCCAATTAATGTCCGGGTCAGTTCCGGTGATGCCAAAGGCGAAGTCCAGCTGGCGGTCATTCTGACCGGAACCTACGGTCTAGAAGTCGGTACACCCAACGGCCTTCTGTCCCTGGACGCCAGGCAGGGTAAACCCGCAAATCTTTCTTTTTACGTTAAAAATACGGGGTCGGCAGCCAACCATGAAATCAAGTTCATGTCCTTTAAGCCGGAAAATTGGAAGGTTGCGTTCAGTCCCGAAAAATTAGATGTGGTAGAACCGGGCGATCTGAAACAGGTTGAGATGACCATCGTTCCCTACGAGGATGCCCTGGTGGGTGATTACTCGATCAGCGTTAATATTGAAGGTGAAAAAGCCTCCAAAATTATTGAATTGCGCACCACCGTCAAGGCTTCGGCAGCCTGGGGCTGGGTGGGCATTGGTATCATCGTGATGGTGATTGCCGGCCTCTTCGGAATTTTTCGCTGGCTGGGAAGGCGCTAAAATGGAAACCAGGGCCATTATTGAAACAAACGAATTGACAAAAATTTATAGCGGAGATGTGGCAGTGGATCATCTTTCCTTTACGGTCACTGAAGGCGAAATCTTCGGATTTTTAGGCCCCAATGGTGCCGGCAAAACCACCACGCTGTTGATGCTGCTGGGATTGACGGAACCCACCAGCGGCAGTGCAAGGGTTCTGGGTCTGGATCCCACCAGAGATCCGATAAAAGTGAAGGCTACCATCGGCTACCTTCAGGAGAATATGGGATTTTACTCGGATTTAAACGCCGTTCAGATGTTGCGATTTGTGGCTGAACTAAACGGTTTGACCGGCAGCGAGATCGACGGACGCATCGATGATGCCTTGCATAATGTGGGACTGGCAAAAGAATCAGAAAAAAAGATCGGCGCTTATTCACGGGGAATGCGGCAGCGTTTGGGTGTTGCGGAGTTGCTGATTAAAGATTCCAAAGTTGCTTTTCTGGATGAGCCGACCCTCGGCCTGGATCCGGATGCCACCAACCGCATCATGGAGCTTATCGAAGGCTTACGCCGCGATAAAAAAATGACGATTCTACTGTCCAGCCATATGCTGCACCAGGTTCAGAAAATATGCAACCGCGTCGGCATTATGATCAAAGGGCAGATGGTAGCCCAGGGACCCATGGACCGATTGGCCAAGGAGAAGCTCGGCATTGGCCAGGAAAAGTATTCTTTGGAAGAAATTTACATGAAATATTTCCAGGAGGCATAGAAGTGCACGGCATCAAAGTGATATCAAAAAAAGAACTGGCAGATCATTTCAGCAGCTACCGTTTTGTCATTATCTTCGCCCTGATTGCCATGATCAGCCTGATAACGGCCTATATGGTGGGGCTCAACATCAGACAGCAACTGGATGGGGTTGCCAAACCCCGTTTTATCTTTCTGATGCTCTTTACAGAGCCGGGTGCGATGTTTTCCCTGGTACAGTTTGTGGCTTTCTTCGGTCCCCTGGTCGGTCTCATACTTGGATTTGACACCATTAATCGCGAGCGCAATGAAGGCACGTTAAGCAAGCTGCTCTCCCAGCCCATCTACCGGGATGTGGTTATCAACGGCAAATTTCTGGCCGGCGTAGCCATGATATCCATTATGCTGGTTTCGATTGTGCTGGTTATCACCGGCCTTGGTTTGCTGGTCATGGGCATTGTGCCGGGATGGGAAGAAATCTGGCGCATTATCTTTTACCTGATCATCAGCATTATCTATATTTCCTTCTGGCTGGGAGTGGCGATCCTGTTTTCCATTTTATTTCGCAGCACCGCAACCTCTGCCCTGGCGTCCCTGGCGGTGTGGATATTTTTTTCGTTTTTTGTGTCCATCGGTGCCAATATTGCGGCCAATGCCCTGGCCGGCGACCTAGCCCCGGAGAGTCCGGAAGCTGTCTTGCAGCAGGCCAAAATCATGAGGGCCTTTAAACTTATTTCGCCCATGGAGCTTTATACGGATTCAACGGCAACGATCATCGATCCGCTGCGCAAATCCACCCGTTCGTTCATATCGGTGGGCCCGCTGGAAAACATTTCCATGTCGCGTTTTTCAGGACCCCTACCATTGAGTCAAAGCATATTGATTGTCATTCCCTACATCATCTCACTGGTCGCCATCACCATCATCTGCTTTGCCGTATCTTACACGGTGTTCATGCGGCAAGAGATCCGCTCTTTGTAATTGGCGATTGACGAATGTCGAATGACTATTTAAGGATGTCGCTACGCTCCGTCATTTGTCAATGCCAACCTAGTTTCAAACGAATTGAAAGACTACGCGCTAGTTTGAAATGCCTTGAAGCAGAAAATAAAAACGATAGAATTCCACAATTCGACAATATTCAATCGTCAATCGTCATTTCCTTACACCACTCCCTGGTCCAGCATAGCCTCAACCACCTTTACAAACCCGGCGATGTTGGCCCCATTTAAATAGTTGCCGGGCGTTCCGTAGGCTTCCGCAGCTTGCAGGCAGGTCGTGTGGATTCCTTTCATAATAATTTTGAGCCGCTCATCCACTTCCTCTGCAAGCCAGTTGAGACGCTGGCTGTTTTGAACCATCTCCAGCCCTGAAACCGCCACACCCCCGGCATTGGCTGCTTTACCGGGCGCATAAAGAATCGGCTTACTCAAAAAAATAGCGGTAGCCTCGGGAGTACAGGGCATGTTGGCGCCTTCGCAGACCAGTTTGACATTGTTGTTGATCAAGGCATAGGCATCTGCTTCAGTAATTTCGTTTTGAGTGGCGCACGGAAAGGCACAGGAAGCCCGGTGAGTCCACAGGGGATTGTTACGCTGACTGATATCGGTCTGGGTGTAAATCGCACCGGGATAATTATCAATGTAATCCTTAATCCTGCCCCGGCGGATATTCTTAAGCCGCTTGACAAAGGCCAGCTTGTTTTTATCAATTCCTTCAGGATCATATATATATCCGGCAGAATCCGACAGGGTAACCACTTGGGCACCCAGTTTAATCAACTTTTCCGCAGTGTGCTGGGCCACGTTGCCGGATCCGGAGACCAGACAAACCTGTCCGTCGAATGTCATGTTACGGGTGGCCAGCATTTCGGCAGCGAAATAAACGCACCCGTATCCCGCAGCCTGGGCCCGTATCAGACTGCCGCCCCAGTTAAGGCCTTTGCCCGTTAGGGCACCGCTAAATTCATTGCTCAGTTTTTTAAACATGCCGAAAAGGTATCCGATTTCACGCGATCCCACTCCGATATCGCCGGTGGCAATATCCGTGTTGACCCCGATATGCAGGTAAAGCTCTCTCATAAAGTTCTGGCAAAACCGCATCATTTCATCATCCGATTTACCCTTGGGATCAAAGTCTGAGCCCCCTGCCCCGCCCCCCAGCGGCATCGTGGTCAGGGCGTTTTTAAATACCTGTTCAAAGGCCAAAAACTTTAATATGCTTTGATTCACCGACGGGTGAAACCGCAAAGCCGTTTTATAAGGCCCAATGGCACTGTTCATCTCCACGCAAAATCCACGATTGACCTTTACGTTGCCCTGATCATCCGTCCAGGGAACCCGGAAGGTGACGATACGTTCAGGTTCGACGATTCTTTCAAGGACAGCCGCCTGACGATAGTGCGGAGTTTGATCCAGTAACGGTTTGACGCTGTCCAGCACCTCCTTGACCGCCTGGATAAACTCTCTTTCATGCGGATCTCTTGCGTTAATAATTTCCAAAATATCGGACATATTTCCCCCCGATGCCAGCACCGCTGATCAATTGTAAAGGGTTTTCGTTTGCTTGAATCTGACTGATAAGTTCAATAAAATTGAAAAGTTTCTACGGACAATACATAAATGCAGCTTTGCCTGTCAACATCCAAACATGGACCTCCGCTAAAAGCCGAAACCCTTACCTTTGCCGTAATTTATCTTTAATCAGGGGGTAAATCAGTTCCTGGGCATTTTGAAGATCTTCAGCCGTGTCTATTTCAATCCATGCCAGGTCTTTGCCCGGCACGGCATGGACAGGGATGGTCTGTTGACTGGTTCTAAAAACACATTCTTCATAATGGTAATTTATGTTACCGTTTAGGAAATCTTCTTGTGCGTTGCTAAATACAATTTGCAGAAACTTGCGTTGAAATTTTGAAATGCCGGCCAACTCACCTATGGCATTTTTCTTGCTGCTCGCAGGAATATTTTTCCCAAGTTCGGTTATTTCCTGCTTATCGTTGGCGCAAATGTAGACCTCGTCACCCGAACCGCTCAATCCTGCGACCAGGATGGCGTTTGCATGACCGCCATCCAGCAACAGGGATATGGCCCGGGATTCGTAGAGCAGGTCCGACTCCATTAAAAGGATCTCATCTTCAATGAGATCCTTGACCAGCGAAAGGGAATACATGCTCCCGCTGCCGGCATAATTATCATTTAAAACATAGTGGATCTTTAAACTGCGATAATCAGTCCCAAATCTTCGGGTGATGGTTTCATGACGAAATCCAATCACCAAAATCACATCGGTTATGCCATTTTCGATCAGGGCGTCCAGGGAATACTCCAGCAGGGGTTTGCCCTCGATTTCGATCATCGCCTTAGGACGATCGTCTGTTTTGGCTTGTAACCGCGTTCCCTTGCCGGCTGCCAGGATAACTGCCTGCAACATTTAGCTCCTTAGTATGTGATTATAGAATTTGTAAAGTTAAGTTGATTACGGATCATTTTTTTTAGGCCTGGCTTTTGACTCGAACCATGGAACAAATGCCAATCTTTATAAGGTCCGCTTTAGTCCGAAATTAAACGTTTATTGTGCAGGATCTAATTCCAGCAATTCATAAATTTTTTCTACGGCGGTATTGGTGGCCTGACCGGGGTTATAGAAGAATTTATGCGCAAATTCTTTGCGAATGTCGCGTTTTTCCTCCGGATGGGCGAGGCCGTGTTCTACGGCAGCTTTCAATTCCGCAACATTTTTGACGACCTGGCCGCAATCCCGGCCCCAGGCCAGCAGGTCTGAAACCTCATTGCCCCAGCGATCGCGCTCTTTATGCTCCACCGCTTCAACCATCTGGTCTATATGGTAAAAGATAACCGGCCGATCCAGAAGGCAGAATTCATAAGTTACCGAACTGACATCGCTGATGAGCAAATCACTGACAAGAAAGGCCGGGCAGATATCATAGTCCGTCACAATTCTCATGTTGGGTGTTTTTATCTCTTCCAGTTTGTGCCGCCAGTCCATTGGATTTTTTTTGCGCCACATCCGGTAGTTGCGATCGTGCAATTTGATTATAAAATTGACGTCCATTGCCGATACGGTTTTGATAATCTCTTCACCGGCATGCTCAAGCGACGTGCCGCTGACCACCGAGCGGGTGGGAGCATAAAGCACCGTGGGTCGATCGTTATCAATGTCAAATTTCTTTTTGATTGCAGAGGCATCAAGGGAACCGTCAACCAGGCAATCGACTTTGGGCATACCGATTTTTTCCAGACGGGGATCATCCTCAGCAAGGGTGCCGGTAGATAAAAATTTCTCATACAGGTAGGGGCCGATGATAAACAGTTTATCAAATCGCAAGGCCTTGGGGGAAACGGAGTAATTATCGATGCTGACGCTATGAAACATCTCCACTTTTACGGCCGTTCGCTTGGGCTTGAAGAAATAGCCCGGACAGATACACATGTCGAATTTTTTCAGCTCGGCCAATTCGTGCCGGATCATTTTGACATTATTAACGCCAACCGCCCCGTATAATTTTCTGGAGCTATGCTTGGCGGTGAACCATACATCGATTCTATCGTCGGCCAGCAACCGGTCGGCGATCGGCTTGAACATGATGTAATTCATCGGTGTTGAGGATGCAAAAACGATTTTTTTTAGTTTTTTCATAGCTATTCTTATCCGCTATCTCAGAAACAATCTAAACAGTGACTCCGTGTTCTTTTTTAATAAACTCCAAATTCCCTATGGCATTTTCATATTTGACCTTGCCGTAATTGTAGTAGTCAAAATCGATTTTGGAGATATTGAGTTGAATCAGGCTCCACAGAAACCAGTAAATATCCGGAAATGGTTTGAAAAGATCAATATAATATAGGGTTTGATCAAAACCGTTGCCGTTGCAGTATTCCTCGACGATGCCCTTTTCCGCCTCACGGGGAACCAGAATTTCCTGGAACATGTCACCCATGTCATAGTAGCGGGGCGCCATGCCGCCATACTCCCAATCGATAATGTACATGGATGAATCGTATTTATGTCTGGCTTCTTCATTGATGAGGATAAAATTATCCGCTAACAAATCATTGTGGCAGGCCGAATATTCCGACTCGGGGATATCGATGATTTTTGTCAGTTTTTCCAATCTTTCAATGGTGCCGGCGATATCAAATTCCGGATATTCAACCTTGAGATTGTTGAGGATGGTGAACATTTTGTTTACTTCCACAAGAGGATTGAACATTTTGGGAAGTTGAACCCCGCTGTCATGAATTTTTCGAATCGGTTCGACGATTTTTGGGTATAGCGCCTTATCCAGAAAGTGATCGTTGGTAAGGACAATGGAGTCACCGATAAATTCAACGATGGTGACGCCGATTTCAGGCATGAATTTTACCAGGTTCGAACCCACGCCGATTTTGGCCATTTCCCGGATGGTCTGGGCCTCGTATTCACGGTCGATAAAAAGTTCGGTCTGATCACCGTAAATTCGGACCGTAAAATCGCCGGCTTCCGATCGGATTCGGTAAAGCTTGTTTGTGATTCCGCCGCTGAGCTGGGATATCTTAATATCCAGACCTTTCCATTCAGGCAGTAGTTCGCAACAGACCTCTTCGGTAAACTCCTTATCCAATAGGCTCGACATATTGTTTTCCTCTGTCTTGGCTGAAAGTTGATATATTTGGCTGGTTTACTGAAATCCTCATAACAGGTGTTGTCCGGGATTCTATCAAATTTGATTAGGCTGAAAAAATATAACAGCGGCGCGCATCGAGTCAATCCTTTTTTTGACCGAAGCAATCGTGCCGCACCGATTATTGCCTGATACAAAGGCCCGTCGGACGTTACTTCACATAAGTTTACCGGTACCGTGAATACGCGAATCTTGCCACAAAAAACTTGACAGCCTGTTATGCTGCGATGTAGTTAAAATAGAATAATTAATATGTTTAACCTAAATTTGGCATAAATCACTTGACAAAGTGTGTCGTTTTAGTAAGAAAATAAAGGCTCTATCCAAACTGTTACTCTCAAGCTTTGCTCTCTCGGCAGAGTGAGCAGAGTTTTTTTATAGCAGAAATTGTATAGACAGGTAGTCCACTTAGGCTTCGCAGCCGGTATGCAACGACGCTGTGACGCATCAAACCATTGTTGATGAACCATCACTTTGACATCCTTTGTTTTCACAATTGACTCATTTGTAATCTGTCGATTTAGTTTGAACATCCGCTAACCCCAACAACATGAAAGGAGCCAGTTAGAATGAAAAGACGCGATTTTCTCAAAAAAGCAGGTGTGGGAGCTGCTGCTGTGGCCGCCACAGCGGTAAATGCGCCCTTTGTGCATGCGGCCAAGAAATCCACCATCAAGTGGAGAATGCAAACCTATGCCGGCCCGGCCTTATCCGCGCATGTCTGCAAACCGGCAATCGATGCGTTTAACAAGGTCGCCAACGGCGAGATGGTGATCGAACTGTACAATTCTGATCAACTGGTGCCCACGGGTGAGCTGTTCAGAGCCATGCAGAAGGGGACCATTGACGCCGTCCAAAGTGATGATGACTCCATTGCGGCGCCTGTCGATGTGTCCATATTTGGGGCTTACTTCCCCTTTGCGTCGCGCTACTCACTGGATGTTCCCGTGCTGTGGAACTGGTATGGGCTAAACGAAATCTGGGAGGAAGCCTTCGCTGAAGTGAAAGGCGTGACCTGGCTGAGTGTCGGGGCCTGGGACCCGTGTAATTTTGCTACCACCAAGCCGATCCGATCCCTTGAAGACCTCAAGGGGTTGAGAGTGTTCAGCTTTCCCACCGGCGGCAGGTTCATGCAGCAATTCGGCGTCGTCCCGATGTCCCTGCCCTGGGAGGACATTGAGATGGCCGTTCAAACGGGTGAACTGGACGGTGTTGCCTGGTCCGGCATTACAGAGGATTATACGGTCGGATGGGCGGATGTCACCAAGTATTATCTGACCAATCCCATATCCGGTGCCTGGGCCGGTTCGTATTATGCGAACTCCGATTCATGGAATGCCCTGCCGGAGCACCTGAAGACCTTGTTCCGTCTTCAAATGGACAGTTCGCACTACTACCGGCAACATTGGTACTGGTGGGGTGAAGCGCACTACCGCACCAAGGGCGGAAAATTGAAGCTGACCTCTATTCCCAGTGAAGAGTGGAAGCAAGTTGAAGATGCCGCCCTTAAATTCTGGGACGAAACTGCCAAAAAGAGCCCCAGAAGTGCCAAGGTGGTAAAAATACTTAAAGAATACGCCCAAACCATGAAAGACGCCGGTCCTCCCTACCGGTACTAATAAATTGGGGATCAAGCGTTTATCATGGCATAGCCGCGGCCTTCCCTGGCTGCAAAGTAGAATCTGCCAGGGAAGGTAAACCGCTAAAATCTCTTATTAAAACTTAATTGAGCGATTTATTACCAAGAGATGTGCCGAGACAATGATGCAGAAGGGCCCACGAAAACCAACGGCCCGCCTCTCTCCGCGCTGTAAGCTCTAAGAGCTGGAAGCCGGCGGATTGAGAATTATTCGCGAATCGCTTCTGCATAATAGATTCGGTGCAGATCGGGCAAAAAATCGCTCAATTTAATTTCTGCTAAGGTACGAAAGGAAAGGGGCCAAGATGCCTAAAGCAGTAAAAATCTTCGTGCAGTCTGTTGATGCAACGAACAGGGTGGTAGGCAAGTTCGCCATGTATCTGGTCTTCGGTATGATCGGAGTCCTACTGTTCGAATCCATATCCAGAACCATCTTCGATAAACCACACATATGGGTCGTGGAGGTAGCACAGTTCACGATGGCCGCTTATTACCTGCTTGGCGGTGGCTATTCTGTGATTCTCAAGGGCCACGTTAGAATGGATCTGCTCTATGGCCGCTGGTCGGACAAGACCAAGGCTAAGGTTGACGCTTTTACCGGTCTGTTCCTGATCTTCTACATAGGGTTTCTCCTGTTCGGCGCTTATTCCAGCATTGAATATGCGGTAATGTACGGGCAAAAAAATCGATCCGCGTGGGCACCATATATGGCTCCGATTAAAATTATTATGGGAACCGGTGTCCTGCTGATGCTGTTCCAGGCGATAGCGACATTTTTTAAGGATATCGCAAAGGCGAGAGGGGAGAAGATCTAACATGAGTTATGAACTTATCGCCGTACTGATATTCTCCTCGATGATGATCATGCTGCTCACCGGTCAGCGTGTCTTTGGTGCCATCGGTGGGGTGGCCACTCTTTTCGCCCTATTGCTCTGGGGCAAGGGGGCTGGGGAGATGCCCTTTAACGCGGCCTTTGCCTTGCTGAACTGGTATCCGCTGCTGACCCTGCCGTTATTCATCTATATGGGGTATATGTTTTCCGAGTCGGGGATCGCCAGTGACCTCTACCGCATGTTCCATGTCTGGTTTGGTCCGATCAATGGGGGTTTGGCCATCGGAACCATGGGGCTCATGGTCGCCGTATCCGCTATGAACGGCTTGAGTGTTGCCGGCATGGCAATTGGCGCGAGTCTGGCGTTGCCGGAGATGCTAAAACGGGACTATGACAAGGTCATGGTCACCGGCGTCATCCAGGCCGGCAGTTCACTGGGCATCATGGTCCCGCCCAGCGTGGTGCTCGTTCTCTATGGCATGATCGCCAGGCAGCCCGTCGGCCAGCTATGGATGGCCGGTGTCTTACCCGGCTTTTTGTTGGCGGGCCTTTTTATGGCCTACATCTATATCCGATGCAGACTTCAACCCCATCTGGGGCGGGCCTTATCCCCGGAAGAACGGGCGGCCATAACCTGGGGACAGAAACTGCGATTGCTCAGGGCTGGGGTAATCCCTCTTGTCATTATTTTCTCCATGACAGGGCTTTTCCTGTTGGGTATCACCAGTCTGGTTGAATGTTCGGCCGTCGGCGCGACCGCAACGACCATTGCCGCTCTCGTCAAAGGCCGGTTAAACAAGCGGGTACTGGATGAAACATTAAAGAATACCCTGAGTGTCAGCTGCATGTTCATGTGGGTGATTCTGGCCGCCCTTTGCTTTGGTGCCGTTTTTGACGGTCTGGGTGCCGTGCATGCGATCAAATCCCTTTTTATTGAAAGGTGGGGGCTCAGTCCTTTTGGGGTACTGGTGATGATGCAGTTGTCTTATATCCTGATGGGTATGTTTTTAGACGATACGGCCATGCTGATCATTGTTGCGCCCCTGTATGTCCCCCTGATCATCAGTCTGGGGTATAACCCGATCTGGTATGGGGTGCTCTACACCATCACCTGTCAGATTGCCTACATGACGCCGCCTTTCGGCTATAACCTGTTTCTGATGAAGGCCATGGCGCCCAAAGAGGTATCGCTGGCGGATATCTACCGCTCGATCATACCCTTTGTGCTGGTTATGATGGTCGGTTTGGTCATTGTCATGATGTTTCCCGGGATAGCCCTGTGGCTGCCCAATTTATACTTTGGGAGATAACGTGAGGGGAAGGTGCTGGTGCCAGCCGGGTCACCGATGCTTGAATTAGGATAAAAAAATGGACCTATCCAACATCCGGATCAAAAAAATCCTTTATGCCACCGATCTGTCGGAAAGCGCGTTGCACGCCTTTTCCTATGCGGTCAACCTGGCCGATATGTATGGCGCCGGTATTACGATTCTGCATGTGCTGACTGAATTTCCCGGGGAAGAATTTATAACCAATATGATCAATACCGACACCTGGCAAGAAATCAAAAACCGGCATTATTCCGAAGCCCGGAATCAACTGATCGGCAAGAAAAGGGACCAGGTCGCTATCAGGGAAATTCTCGAGGCCTTTTCCGAAGAAGCTCAGGCCGCTGGCGATGATCAGACCTTCGTCACCGACGAAATTCTAATAAAAAACGGAACACCGGCCGAGGTTATTGTTGAAACCTCCCAGGAACTGAAATGTGACCTCATAGTTATAGGGACTCACGGCCACAGCTCCTTTGCCGATGTCTTTGTCGGCAGCACCGCCAAACGGGTGATCAAGAACTCACCAATTCCGGTTCTGATTATTCGCTTACCCTGAGCACTCCTTTTTGCTTTTAGCGGACTTTACGTCTGCAACTAAACAAAGCTATGGTTTTTAAACCATAGCTTTGCCCTTACTCAACAATCTCAAGCATGTAGTTTTCTCGTCTTTTTCCAGAGGCCGCACTCAGATGATAGGCGTCTCTGTGCTATTTGTCTTTCCGGCGGGAATCTTTTTCAGATTTAATATTCACAAATTTACTGATTATTAACTTATCATTTCTGTCTATATTCAGGTATTTCTCTATTGGCTTGTGGCTTATGTACCAATCTATCTCATTTTTTTGTTTAATAGCCGGTTCTTTCATTCAAAGGGTACCTCCTAACCACTATTTCCTTTGGCAAAGATAGTTCCGGATGCTATAACAAAATGTATATAGTATGTCAAGAAAATGGGAATACAAGATATGGTAGAATGAGGGTCCGACGAAGGTAAGCTAATATATTTTTATTAACCCAATTTCAATCGATCTGTTTTGAATCCAATGGAAGGTAAAACACATAATATATTGAAATCCTTTTAACCCCAAATTAGGTCTTCCAATTATATTTATACAACTGCGCTTGATATTTCCGTTTAGTCTCTTGTCTTGCGGATAGTATTGCTTGGCTGAGATTACTCAAATTATTTCTGATACTTATGGCTGTTAATGGAATAAGGATTACATAGGCCAATAAAAAAATTAAAGACACGATTGAAATTGCCAAAATTATCCAAAGGGGTAATCCTATTGATTGTTCCAACCCTATAAAGAAATCGGTAGTATTTTCTATTGGCATCTATTATCTCCTCCAAATAGTATCATTGCCTTCTGACACAACTGAAACCGAAGGCGTTACAAATTTAAAAGCATGTAACCAAAAAAAATAATTAATATCATTAGGTTAAGCCCCTACATGCAAGATACATGCAAAATTTTGGCCTTTTTAAAAAATAAAAAAAGGTTCTTAATATCAGTTAGTTATATAAATACAAGGATGGAAAGAGGATGAGGTCAAGAACAAAAAAAAGTTTTTATGTAATTTAGTTCATAAAAAATGGGAAGTTTATGTAATATTTGTTTCAGCTAATTTACATCATACTTTTATGCTGAATGCTTGATGATCATTACTTTTTAAAGGCCTTATCCACCTCAGGTATTCTCCAATCTTAGGCTGCAGCTTTTCATATTCATTCTTCTTTCTTAAAGGATTGATTAACTCAAGATGTCGAAACTGTAATTTAGCACTCTCTTCGCCGGCACCATATATGCAGGCATAGGCATTCAGCTGTGGCTTTTTTGTTGTATTTTTAACCCCGTATTTCAGTCGGGAGAGTTTTAGTGATATACGGTCCAATACAGCTTCTGCACCCTTAAAATAGGTATTATGCATCAAAATGGCATAATTATTTTCGGATTTTAAAATAGCGTCTCTATCACTCCTAAAATTATTCGCGACTATACCATCGATTTTTGCCCCTTCACTTCTCAATCCAGAAACATATATCTTAACGGCAGCAAAGGGGGTTTGATGGCTCCGGAATTTATTATACGCTTCTTTGGAGCCTAACAAAAATTTTTCAGTGTCATTGGAAAATTCCATTTGTACCGCTTTTCAAAAATAAGTTCCAAAATACGGAAGATGGTATAAGGGGTTGTAGAAAAAAACGCTCAAATAACGGTACGTTTTTTTGACAACCGCTATAAATTACAGTCTCCCAGGTTATCTGATCCTATCAGAGAGCAAAAATGATACCAATTCACAATAAGATAAAGAGTTAAACTATTTTCGATTCAATGTACTGTATACATAGCATAATTTGCTCCCTATGTCTTAGTGCTTAGATGGAGAAGTATTTAAATAAATTCCGATATGTGTAACTGCTTTCTCAATTTTAGCTAATTTTTTCCCCAATACTGGATTACTTCGGTGGCAGCAGCTAATTGATAAGTATCTATAATTTAATGGTATATATTCGAATTATTCAATTGGCATATTTACTGCAGTTGGTAAGAACTGCAACGCATTCGGAAAAGAGTTCCAGAGTTATAGCAATCAGCATTTATCGAACGAGGAAAATTTTGTCACACAATCCTAACACAACTTTAAAGAACCATGCGATAGCCATCGGCTTCCAAGGGTTAGTAAAAATATCAGGCGATTGATGTGAAAAATGTCCTTCTTCTGGATTGTTCGTGAAACGGCAATTTGGAAATCGAATCTAAAGACTCTGGAACTCCTTTTTCCTATACTTTTATTTTTGATCATGACGCTTTAATCTTAGTATGAATGTAAAGGCCAAGCATGGCATTCTCCGCTATGATAAAAATAGGTGCCAATACCATTAAATCTTCAAAGCAAGAAGTGAAGTTTCTCAAAGCTATTCTTGATAAGCTTGAGTATCCCTACATACTTGATGGCATCAGTTTTCACAATTCTCTGATAGATCTCAATCGAATGAAAACAATTCATAATACTAACGTGTGGAAAGTTGAGGCGGATGGCAGCGTAAGTTTAAAAAATCGATTTGGCCATAGCGGGCGTTTTGATTTTCGGTATCTTCGCATGCCGAATTTGATTGAATTTCAATTCGTTGATTTTAATATTCTGACCGATGAAGAAAATGACTTTTTAGGGTATTTAATGTACGAGGCTGAAACCATTCCTGCGGTATCCGAACAATTTATTTGAACAACACCAGGGGGAATATATAATGTGGCTAACTTTCTCCGATAGGCTTCGAGTCGCACTCCGTATTATATCTAAGAGAATTTATCAGTTTGCACAACAACAGGTTAATCGACTTCGAATTCCAGCATGAGAACTTATTTACAACTTGAGGATTATGGTAGCAGAAGTTATCGGCGATGTATTCATCATGAGCAGATTTCCACATAGAATGGAGATTTGATTCTTTTTTTTTTACTTTAAAAGGAGGTTGGAAAATGAAAAAAGTTATCTTTCTACTTATCATTGCTGTTTTTTTAGCTGGTTGCACCGCTGAATGGTACAAGCACGATACCATTTATAAAACGAATGATCACATGACTTTTAGCTGGTGGGGTTACAACTCTCCCACTGAAGAAGATTTGAAAGCATCTGAATCAGAAGGATGGTGGGGTACTGAAGTTCCTTACATCCCTGCAGAGTAAATTTTCCATTTCGGCAAGTAGTGAAGTACACCGGAATAGATGAATCCAAAAGCGGGATAAAATTTCGGAATAAAATGACAGACAATCAGAGATTATCGCATTAAATGGGCCTTTAGGTAAGGGCCCATTTTTTATTGAAATGCCCGGTTTTAAGGCCTCACCAATCTCTTTCATGAACTTATCGTTGATGCCGATGTCAGACATTGCGCCGGAAAGCGCTCCGACCGGAAGCATAAAAATAAGCAGGTAATGGTTGTCTCCGAACCACTACCTGCATTTCTTTCTTGGTACGCCCGGCAGGATTCGAACCTGCGGCCTACGGATTCGAAGTCCGGCGCTCTATCCAGCTGAGCTACGGGCGCATGTTCTATCAGATGTCAGAAATCAGAAGACAGATGACAGCCGACAGAAATCTGACCAACCTCTATTT
>JBATKU010000435.1:0-19172 GCA_049669725.1 Desulfobacterales bacterium | reverse complement strand
TATCCAGCTTCGATTCAAAACCTGATTAACAAAATTGCCAGACTTCCCGGTATCGGAGAGAAAACGGCCGAGCGTCTGGCGCTGCACATTTTGCGGGCACCGCGCCAAGAGGCTGAAGAACTGGCCCGAAGCCTTTTGACTATCAAAGACAAGGTCAAATTTTGTTCCCAATGTTTTGCCCTCAGCGATGGTGAGTTGTGCACTCTGTGCAGCGATCCGGCCCGGGACGCCTCTGTCTTGTGTGTGGTCGAGCAGCCGGCGGATATGGTGGCTATCGAAAAATCGGGCGCCTTTCGTGGAATGTATCATGTTCTATCAGGCGCGTTGTCTCCCATGAACGGGATCGGCCCTGAGAATATTCGTATCCGGGAACTGATGACCAGGATCCAACAAAATGAGGTAAAAGAGGTTGTACTGGCAACCGCTACCAATGTTGAGGGAGAGGCGACCGCGTCTTATATTGCCCAGCTTCTGGAAAAGCATCAAATTAAAGTATCCCGGATTGCATCCGGTGTGCCCATGGGGGGGGATCTCAAATATATAGACCAGGTTACGTTAAAAAGGGCCATGGAGAGCCGGCATGCCATCTGACCCTATCGACACCGATGCACTTTTTGAGTGTCGTCTGTGCGGCGATTGCTGCAAAGGGTATGGCGGTACCTATGTAACCCGGGAGGACATTGAAGCGATCTCTCACTATATTGGCACTGATTCCCGGAAATTTGTGACCGAATACTGCCAGTTATCCGGTAAAAGGCCGGTATTGGCGCAAGGCACAGATGGCTACTGTATTTTCTGGGATAAACTCTGTACCATCCATCCAGTCAAACCCCTTATGTGCAGGCGATGGCCGTTTCTGGAAAGTCTTCTGGTGGATTCAAAAAACTGGCAAATTATGGCTGATTCCTGCCCCGGCATTCACACCGATGTTCCGGTCCGCACGCTGGAAAAATGCGTTAAGAAAATCCTTTCCAAAGAGCGATGAGGTTTTCGATGATTGACGAGGACAAAACCAGAGAACAACTCATCAGCGAACTGGAAGTCATGCAGCAGCAGCTTGAGCAGTTGGAGAGGCTTCAACGGCAATACGAAAAGGCGTTGAACGACAGCCAGCAGCAGCTTCAGCAATCCCAGAAGATGGAGACCCTGGGTACACTGGTGGCGGGGGTGGCCCATGAAATCAATAATCCAATCAACTTGATTATGTATAATATTCCCCTCCTGCAAAAAATATGGGCCGATTTTATGCCGGTATTGAAAGAACGCCAACAGATGGAGCCGAACCAAAAATTTGGTGGTTTTGACTATGATTTCCTGGCCGACAACCTGGTCCAACTTGTAGCCGATATGGAAATGGCCGCCCATCGCGTTGCTAAAACGGTCTCAGATTTAAAAAATTTCTCCCGGCAATCCAATGTTGCTGAAAAGACGCCGATGCAGGTAAACAGGGCCGTGAGAAACGCCATGCGATTGGCCCAAACCACCCTGCGGACATCAGCGGTTAAAATCGATCTTCAATTAGGCGGGGACCTGCCTGACATTGACGGCAATCTTCAAAGCATCGAGCAGATCGTTTTAAACATTATTATCAACGCTGTTCAGGCCATTGATCACCACCAGGGAAAAATAGAGGTCACCACCGGCTTCCGGAACCAGGACGGCAGGGTTTATATTCGCATCACGGATAACGGTCGGGGAATTTCTACCGCTATTTCTGATAAAATTTTCCTTCCATTTATCACGGACAAACAATCCGAAGGCGGCACCGGCCTTGGCCTTTCTGTCAGCTATTCACTGGTCAAGGCCCATGAGGGTGAAATTCTTTTTGATACCACCCCGGGCGCAGGATCCTCATTTACAGTCTATTTGCCCTCTGTTTTAAAAGGACAGGCCCCTAAAATTCTGGTCGTCGATGATGATAATGCCATCCGCCAGATGCTTATTGAAGCGCTTACCATGGATCATCTGTACCTGGTCGAAGAGGCATCCAACGGCATCGAAGCGTCGATAAAACTGGGCACCTATCGTCCGGATCTTCTCATCCTGGATATCTTCATGCCCGAGATGGATGGCCTTGAGGTGTGTCGGACGATCAGCAATGAGCCTGAATTGTCGGATATGAAGGTTATCATTACCACCGGATATCCGGAGCACCCGAAGCTGGATGAAGTCGTCGCGCTGGGTTATACCAATATTTTTTCAAAACCCTTTGATCTGATTAATTTTATCCAGGCCATCGAAAAAATACTGGACCATTGATGAAGTGGCTATTTCTTACAGGGTAGGGAATGGAGGATAAGTTGTGATTTTAAAATTGGTTTCGGGTGTCAGGAATTCAATAATTTGGGAATTAAGGGATTCAGGAATTCTTTTATCGGTGACTTAATCGACAGACTACCCAAAATACCTAAATTCCTAAATTCGCAATTCCTCAATTAAAGGATTGCTGACACCTGAAACCTCAAGCCATCGTCATTCCGCAAGGTTTCCCGTTTTAACGTAGATGTCTCGTTTGGGATATGGAATCTCAACTCCCTGCTCATCAAAGCCGGATTTTACCCTGTCGGTTATATATGAGATCGTGTTCATGCGCTGGCGGGCATCATTGATCCACACCCTCAGTTGAAGATCGACCGCCGATTCTCCAAAATGTCTTACCACCACTTTGGGCGGCGGCTGTTTCGAGACCCATTCTGCTGAATCCGCTACTTTGAGGATGATGTCCTTGGCTAGTTGCATATCGGCGTCATAGGCGATGCCGATATTGATGCGGACCCGGATTTGTTCTGAGATCGTCGTATAATTTATAATATCGCGTAACATGATTTCATTGTTGGGGATAATGATAACGATATTGTCAGTGGTTTTAATTTTCGTGGCCCGCAGCCCGATGTCGATTACGTCCCCCCAGGTAGAGGAGCCCGAAGGTGCAGTCCAAACTTCGATGCGATCTCCGACTTCAAACGGCCGATCAATGATGAGCAGTATCCCGGCGATGAGATTGGACAGCGTGTCCTTGGCCGCGAAACCGATGGCGATGCCGGCCACACCGGCACCGGCGATAAACGGCATGACATTGACGCCTAAAGAGTCGAGGGCAATGATAATGGCAGTGGCAATGATGATAAAACCGGCGAATCTGCTCAACAATTCAAAAATAATATCATCGATTTTGTTTGCAGTTCGGTGGGCAATTTTGTTTTGCAGGAATCCTATGGCAATCGAGAGGAAGTTCTTTACCGGAACTGCCAGTAAAATGATGAGCAGGGCATGAAAGAACTTTTCCAGGAGTAGGATTTGGGTCATTCGCAAAACGTAGGAGCCCACCACAAGCAGCAGGGCTAGCAGCAGGACCCTTCGAATGATTTGAAACACCTGGGAGTTTGCCTGGACGAGCTCAAATTTTTTTAACCGTCTTTCAGCAAAGTGCAGCAACCACCTCAGAATGATCCAGATAACAAAAAACCCTGCAACCGCGATGGCGACCTTATAGACCATCAGAAGACGAGGCGAATCCGCCGGCAGCAGGGCGATCAACCTCTCATATAAAGCAGATATACTTTGCATGGCAATGCTCCCAAGATAGGCGCTTCGCCCCAAATGGAATACTGGAATGATGGAAAAATGGAATAATGGTCATGGGAAAATGGAATTTTGGATGACCGACAGGTTTGGTGTTGATTCCTCCAATATTAAATGGATAGTATCCTGATCAGAAACCAACATTCCAATATTCCATCATTCCACTATTCCATAGTTGGGGATAATTTTTGTGCATTAATATTTATCAATATCTGATGAAGTTACATGAAGCTATTGAGGTTCAACTACTTTTCGTCCGAGAAAAAGCTTGCTTTGAAAAACTCACGGTTCATGCGGGCAATGTTGACGATGGAAATTTCCTTGGGACATTCGACTTCGCACTCCCTTTCGTTGGTGCAGTTGCCGAATCCCAACCCATCCATTGTTTTCAGCATTTGAATAGCGCGTTTAGCGGCTTCCGGACGTCCCTGGGGCAGCAAGGCCAGTTGAGAAATTTTGGCCCCGGTAAACAGCATAGCGGCAGCATTGGGGCATGCGGCCACGCAGGCACCGCAGCCGATGCAGGCTGCTGCGTCCATGGCTTTTTCGGCCTCGGCCTGTTGAACCGGAAGGGCGTTGGCATCCTGTGCGCCGCCGGTATTGACAGAAATGAATCCACCGGCCTGGATAATTTTATCAAAGGCACTGCGGTCAACCACCAGATCCTTGATAATAGGAAAGGCCTTGGCCCGCCACGGTTCGACAACCACGGTATCACCATCTTTAAAATGACGCATATGCAGCTGGCATAAACTGGTGCCTTTTTCCGGTCCATGGGCCCGTCCGTTCACCATCGCGCCGCACGAGCCGCAGATGCCTTCCCGGCAGTCATGATCAAAGGCGATCGGAGCCTTGTCTTCCAACGTCAATTTTTCATTGATCACATCGAGCATTTCAAGAAAGGACATGTCGGTTGAAATGTCGGTGGCCTGGTAAGTTTCAAGCCAGCCCCTGCTGTCTGGACCGCTTTGGCGCCATATTTTCAAAGTTAAGCTGATCGTTTTGGTCACTTGTAGCTCCTTTGAGATAGTTCAACGTTTTCAAAAATCAGAGGCTCTTTGTAAACTTGCGGTTCTTTTTCCCGGCCGGTATACTCCCAGGCAGCCGCATAGCAGAAATTCTCATCATCGCGTTTGGCTTCGTGTCCCTCAGTTTGGTAGGCTTCGTTAAAGTGACCCCCGCATGATTCCTGGCGGGCGAGGGCATCAATTACCATCAATTCACCGAATTCCAGAAAATCGGCCACGCGACCGGCTCTCTCCAGGCTCTGGTTAAAATCTTTATCAGATCCCGGAACGATGACATTTTCCCAGAATTCTCCGCGCAATTGCTGAATGAGATTACGGGCTTTCTCAAGCCCTTCGTTGTTGCGTGCCATGCCACAATAATCCCACATAATCAGTCCCAGTTGTTTGTGAAAGTCGTCCACGGTCCGCCGGCCGTTAATGGCGAGCAGCTTATCGATGCGGGATTGAGCCTCATTTTCTGTTTGGATAAAAGCGTCATGGTCGGCGGTAACACCGGCAAATTCCGTACCGGCCAGATACCCGCCAACGGTGTAGGGAATAATAAAATAGCCGTCCGCCAGCCCCTGCATGAGGGCACTGGCTCCCAGGCGGTTGGCGCCGTGATCTGAAAAGTTGGCTTCTCCCATGACAAACAGCCCATCGACGGTGCTCATCAGGTTGTAATCCACCCACAGCCCTCCCATGGTATAGTGAACCGCGGGATAGATTCTCATCGGTCCCGTGTAGGGGTCTTCGCCGGTAATTTTTTCATACATCTGGAAAAGGTTGCCGTATTTTTTTTCGATGACAGCCCTGCTGTCGCGTTTAATGGCATCTGCGAAATCTAGATACACCGCCAGCCCTGTATCGCCGACGCCTTTGCCCATATCGCATTGCTCTTTAGCATTGCGGGAGGCGACATCTCGTGGTACCAGATTTCCGAAACTGGGATATTTTGCTTCCAGAAAATAATCTCGCTCCCCTTCCGGTATTTGCCCGGAAGGCCTTTTGTCATCAGGGTTTTTGGGGACCCACACGCGTCCGTCGTTTCTCAGGCTCTCACTCATCAGCGTCAACTTAGACTGATAGGTGCCGTGAACCGGCACACAGGTCGGGTGAATCTGGGTAAAGCACGGATTGGCAAAAAAAGCCCCCTTCTTATACGCTCTGAAAGCGGCGGTCACATTAGAAGCCATGGCATTGGTGGAAAGGAAAAAAACGTTTCCGTAACCCCCGGTACACAGAACGACGGCATGGGCATCGTGGCGCTCAAGTTGCCCGTTAATCAAGTTGCGGACCACGATCCCCCGGGCCTGACCATTAATTACGACCAGGTTGAGCATTTCGCGGCGCGGAAACATTTGAACCTTACCGTCAGCGATCTGGCGCGATAAGGCGCTGTATGCTCCTAACAACAATTGTTGTCCCGTCTGTCCCCGGGCATAAAAAGTTCTTGATACCTGGGCCCCACCGAACGAGCGGTTGGCCAGCAGGCCGCCGTAATCCCTGGCAAAGGGAATCCCCTGGGCCACGCATTGGTCAATGATTTGGTTGCTGACCTGTGCCAATCGATAGACATTGGCCTCCCGGGCCCTGAAATCACCGCCCTTTACCGTGTCGTAAAACAGACGCCAGACGCTGTCACCGTCATTGGGATAATTTTTGGCGGCATTGATACCGCCCTGGGCAGCAATACTGTGTGCGCGCCGGGGGCTGTCCTGGATGCAGAAGGATTTGACATTATAGCCTAGTTCCGCAAGGGCTGCCGCGGCAGAACCGCCGGCCAGACCGGTGCCGACGACGATGATATCATATTTGCGTTTATTGGCCGGATTGACAAGTTTTAGCTCAAAAAGGTGTCTGTCCCATTTTTCCGCAATGGGTCCTCCGGGAATTTTTGCATCAAGCTGCATAATTTTTCCTTTCTATCCCGCAAACGATAAATAAATCGGAATAATACCAAAACCGAATCCAACAGCCAGGCTGAAAATAATACTCAAGGCCATGATAAACGGCATATATTTTATGTGGTTGGCGCCGACAGTCTGGAAGGCACTCCACAAACCATGGCTGACATGTACGGCTGCGACAATCATTGCCAGGATATAGATGACAACATAAAAAGGACTTTCAAAGGTTTGGGCTACGATTTGATAGATACTCGTATTGGCTTTGTCCACAAAATGGAAGTTTATCAGGTGAAAAATGATAAACGCCAGCAACAGGATTCCCGTATAGGGCATGGTGGCCGAACCAATGGTTCGTCCGCCGGCCCTTTTGTTGACGGCATAGCGGCTGGTTCGCGCTCTGAAATTTTGATAAAACAGGGTGAGGCCCGTACATACGTGCACTAAGGCAAAAGCCAGAAGGCCCCATTCCATCAGGGTTAACACCGGTCCCAGGGCATGCAGATGTTCGGCATATGAGTTAAACGCATCTTTTCCGCCGTAAATCGTCAGATTGCCTGCCAGATGCCCGGCCAGAAAGCCACAGAAGGCGAGACCGGTCAGGGCCATCAGCAGTTTCTTACCGATGGAGGACCAGAGAGTTTGGATCATCCAATTCATCATTTTTCTCCCTATTTGTCATTCGCCGACCCGTAAGGGCCCGTAAAAGATTTATTAGTTATTTATTTGTATTAAGCATGTCAACAAGATTATTGCCGAGATCACTAACAATTCCCCAAAACCAGCAACCCCGGTGATCGTCTTTCACTTTGAGCCCGGATTTATATCAAGCCACCATTCATCACGGCCTGTCTGCATAACGGTGGCTGCGATCTGTTGGCCGGTTTCGGTTTGAAGCCGTTCGATTACATTCTGAATCCAGGTTTTGGGCGGCTCATAACCGATATCTATCAGTTCTTTTAACTCCAGAATGAGTGCCAACTGGTCAGCGTCCCGGGCAAGTTTGGCCTCGACGCTGCCGCCGTCTCTAAATTCTTTGATGAGTTCTGTCATTTGTTCTCCGAATAAAAGCCCGGCCGTTGCATCTTCGAGGGCTTTGTTTTCGTCTGCGGTGACGTAATTTTTATGGACCGTATTGAGATCGCCGATTCTGGCTTCCGGAAAATCGTGGAGCAGGCACATATTGATTAGTTTCAGTGCGTCAACCTCAGGCAGCAACTGGGCCATCACATAGGCAATAAAAGTTGTGGAAAAAGAATGTTCGGCTACTGATTCTTTGCCGGCCCCCAGAAAATGATATCCAGATCGGGGAATTTCTTTCAGTATTTTGGCCTCAAACAACAGATTGGCAATTTTTTTCATAAATGCTCCTCATTCTCCAGTTTCTTTCTATTTGCGATGGTTTCTGGCAGCTGATGACGGATTAGTTCAAGCGTGATGCTCGATCCTGGATACTCGATACTCGATGACATAGTGACTGGTCCGTAAATGCAGATCATCGAGAATCCAGCATCCAGAACCGCATCGCCTGATATGATTCTTAAATCCCGACAGGATAGAACGCAAGTGATATTTGATTTAGAACGGGCAAAATCCAAATATGTTGACACTTTGTCCAATTTCATATAATTAAAAATAATTAAAACAGAAAGTTATTACACTTGTTTACTGCTAAATTGTTATTATATTCCAGAGTATTAAAAAATCCGAAACGTTATGGTTTAAATGTTTCGGACTTTTTGCAACTATCCATCCTTTCAAATAGGGCAGGGCCCTTTAAATAAAGAACGGAGTGCTCAATGACGGTTCCCAAAATCGATTTGATTCACATGATTAGTAATGCCGGCATCGTTGTGCAGCTGGTTTTGCTCATGTTGTTGTTTTTTTCAGTTAGTTCCTGGGCAATTATTCTAATCAAATCGCGCTATATCAAACGGGCAGTTAAGCAATCTGCCGAATTTACTGAATTTTTCTGGAAAAGCCGTGATTTGTCCAACGCCTTTTCCAAAGCCAAACAGCTTCACGGCAGTCCGCTGGCCAGAATATTCCGTATCGGTTATGTGGAATTAAAGAAAACGAGCCCATCCGGCAGCCCGTCACCCGATTCATCATCCCAGGCCGCCGGTGAAAGCCTACCGTTTAGCACCCGATTTGTCGGCACAGACAATGTCAAACGTGCCCTGCGCCGGGCGACCAACACCGAGATGACCCGCATGACTCAAATGGTTCCCTTTCTGGCGACCACCGGTAACACGGCACCATTTATTGGATTGTTCGGAACCGTCTGGGGGATTATGAATTCCTTTCACGGTATCGGGCAAAGAGGCTCGGCCAGCCTGGCGGTCGTGGCTCCCGGTATCTCTGAGGCGCTTGTGGCAACTGCGGCAGGACTGGCCGCCGCAATTCCGGCTGTTATTGCCTTCAATTACTTTATGAATAAAATCCGAATTGTTGAGACTGAGATGCAAAGCTTTTCGGCAGATTTTCTTAACATTATTGAGCGGGATATTTTAAGGACTGAAAGGAGGCGGGGAGATGACCTCCGGCGGCAATAGCAAAGAATTTATGTCCGAGATTAATGTGACCCCCTTTGTAGATGTCATGCTGGTCCTGCTGATCATATTCATGGTCACCGCTCCGATGATGATTCAAGGATTGAATGTTGATTTGCCGGAGGCAACGGCCAAACCACTGGATTCAGAAAAGGAACACCTTGTCATCACCATTGACAAAGACCATCAAATTTACATCAACGATTATCAGGTCACAGGGGAATCATTGAGCCAAAAGTTGATGAAAATTCTCCAGGGCCGCAGCGATCGTGAGGTCTACCTCAAAGCCGATAAGAACATTCCCTATGGAATTGTTGTGCAGGTGATGGCGGAAATCAAGGATGCCGGGGTTGAACAGTTAGGCATGATCACTGAACCGGCGGTCATGGAAAAGATACGCGACGCAAAAAAATCTAAAGGCTAATGAAAAGAGAAACATATGCTCATGCGTATCCGATGGAAGCGGGCGTCGGATCCCGTACCATGGTGCTGTATTTTGGGATATCACTGGCAATCCACTTGATTTTTTTTGGCTCGGTAGTATTTTGGCCGGCATCTGCACCGAAACCAAGATTTTCGCCCGGATCAATTCATGTTAATCTGGTTTCCTTACCCGGGCCACCGTCCGCTGCACCGGCACCGGCGGCAGTGTCCAAACCACCCGCCAAACCTGTGGCGGCAATTAAAAAAGAAGTCAAAACAGCACCCATTGAAGAAGTGGTCGCCATACCACCTCCCAAGACGCTGCCGGAGATAAAAAAACCCAAAAAGACGGTTTCGCTGACACCAAAACCGGAAAAAATAAAACCCAAGAAGTCTCTCAAGAAAAAAACGCAGGATCGTCAGAAAATGATTGATCATGCGGTGACCAAAGTCCAAAAGAAGGTAGAAAAATCGGAAACGGATTCCGTCAGCCAGGCCCTTGACCGGCTAAAAAAGAAGGTTGAACAAACCGAATCCAGTCGGATTCAAAACGGTTCGACCGGTCAGGCTGCAGCCGTTACGGGGAAAGGCAGCGTACCCGGAGCCGCCGGATCCGGCGGACAACGCCGACTGGAACTCATTGACCTTTACAAAATAGAGGTCGCCTTTCAGGTAGAAAGAAACTGGGCCTTTTCTCAGCAGCTGGCCGGTGAAAGCGAGACATTGCAGGTCAGCCTGGTATTTAAGGTAATGCCGGGCGGTGAAATTGCCGACATCCGGTTTACGGAACGTTCCGGTAATTCCTATTTAGATGAATCGGCTTATCGGGCCATCGTTAAGGCCAATCCGGTTTCACCGCATCCGGCCGGTATCCGGACCCCCTACGTGACGATGGGGGTAAGATTCACGCCCGAGGGTATCAGAAAATAGGCCCTGAAACCTATTAATTACGCCATTAAGTCATCAGTGCGGGTGCTGCCCCGCAGGGGCCACTAATATTGAGCACAAGCGCGGAAGAAGTTTGGGTGCCTATTTCGTTAACCGGCGCGGAAATCCGGGCCATTATCACCCGTTAAATTTACAGCAAGGATATCAGCATGATTGTTCGTTGGCTTCGATGCACTCTATTCATCATTGTGGCAAATTTATTAATCGGTCCGGTGTTTTGTTTTGCGCAAAGCGACCAGGATCAATATGAATATATCGATATCAGTAACCCCTTTCTAAGAAAAATTCCTCTGGCGGTTCCGCTGTTTAAAAATGAAAACGAGACAGGGGAAGAAAAGCGCCTGTCTAATTCATCCGCTGAATTACTTGCCGCCAGCCTGGAATTTACGGGCTATTTTAAACTGCTCGATCGCGGCGCATTTCTTTTTGACCCCCAAAAAGACGGCATACTGACTCCCCAGATCAATTTTGCGAATTGGACGGTTATCGGCGCTGAACTATTGATCACCGGCCTTTTCAAAGAAGTGGACGGCAACATTACGATGGAACTGCGCCTTTTTGACACGTTCAAAGCGCATCGGATTGTCGGCAAAAAATATACCGGCAAGAAAGCTGATCAGCGTCGAATGATCCATCGCTTCTGCAGTGAGGTCATCAAATACCTCACCGGTCACCGGGGCGTGTTCGGCAGTAAAATTGCCTTTGTTTCCAACGGGTCAGGAAATAAAGAGATTTACACTTGCGCCTTTGACGGGTATAATGCACAACAGGTGACCCGGAACCGCTCGATTAATTTATCTCCGGCCTGGTCTTCTGATGGACGATATCTGGCCTATACGTCCTATAAAAAGAAAAAGCCTGATATATTTATAAAAAACCTGGCTGAAATGCAGGAAACGTCCATCAACAAAAAAGGCCTTAACATCACACCTGCGTGGGTGCCGGGAAAATTTGAATTGGCGGCAACACTTTCCTTTGCGGGTGATCAGGAAATTTATCTGTTGACTGGATCGGGGAAAGTTATTAAAAGGTTAACAAATATTCGGGGCATTGATGTATCTCCGACCTGGTCGCCGGACGGCAAGAAGTTTGCCTTTGTATCCAATCGGGCAGGTTCTCCGCAGGTTTACGTTCAGGATATAGCCTCCGGAAAGGTTAGGCGATTGACCTATGAGGGTAATTACAATACCCAGCCAAGTTGGTCACCCCAGGGCGAAAAAATTGCCTACGCCTCTGTGGTGGACGGACGGCGTAATATTGTCGTGATGGGTCTTAACGGCCAAGAACCGATCCAATTGACCCACGAATCTGGAGATAACGAAGCGCCCTCGTGGTCACCTGACGGAAGTCTGATTGTCTTCAGCTCCAACCGAGAGGGGCCTTTTCGAATATATGTGATGACTGCGTTTGGAACAGATCAGCGCCGTTTGCTTGTGATGACCGGTGAGCAAACAAACCCAAAATGGTCAATGAATGATTTCAATAACTGATGTTTTTCCGAATGTGAAAGGAGGAAAGAAAATGCAAAAGAAGAAATGGATTTTTCTGGCCCTGTTATTGGTGATTCCTGGATTGATGTTTACCGTTTCCTGTCAAAAGAAGCTGGTTGACGCATCACCGGAGCCGATGGCTAAAGAGGAGCCGATGGCTAAAGAGGAGCCCAAAAAGGAAGAGGCCCCGGTTGCTTACAAAGCCCCCGGTGTTATTATGCAGGAGGATATTTATTTTGATTTTGATAAAGCCACTTTAACTCCCGCGTCCCAGGACAACCTGCTTCGAAAAGCCGAATGGCTGCGCGAAAATTCCGATGTAACGGTGACCATTGAAGGTCATTGTGATTCCAGGGGAACCAACGAGTACAACCTTGCTTTGGGTGACAGGCGCGCTGAGAGTGCCAAAGCATTTCTGGTTGATCTTGGAATTGGCGCTGCGCGCATAACCACCATCAGTTATGGGGAAGAGCGCCCGGTTTGCACCCAGCAAAATGAGGAGTGCTGGGCCAAAAACAGGCGGGATAACTTTGTTGTAAATTAATCAAAATTTTCTACTTGACAGAAAATTCCGCTTGCCAAACTGCGGGTAATTTTAAAGGGTATCAACTCTGTATGCTTTGACAAGGCAGCAATTGCAGGCTCTGCCGGTAATTGCTGCCTTTCAGCCAAACCCGCCCCTATCGGCGGGTTTTTTGGTGAATCTTATAAAACCATTCGTATAGATAATATCCCACTTTTCAACAATAAGTTTCGAAATACGGAAGGGTGGTATAAGTGGTATCATTATGAACAAATCAATGATGAAATCGGCTGTCCGGGTCCATCTGGTGTGTTTCTTGTTATTATCGGGCTGTGTGAGCCAGAATGAAATTACATCCCTTGACACACGCCTGAATGAACTGGAAATTCGCAACGCTGAAGCGAAGAAAAGAGATGAAACGCTGAGCTCAGGTTTGCAGACGCGCGAGAACGAGGAGCAATCGCTGCGACAACAGTCGGCCGGGATGCGAGCCAAGGTAGAAGCGTTGAATGAAGATATCCGGGCCTTAAACGGCAGAATTGAAGAACTGGAACATCTGTTAAACCGCCAGAAGCAAATGAAGGCCGAGGGTATAGCGGCCGAAGCGGAGCGGATTGAAAAACTGGCCGAGTCTTCTAAAGCCAGTGATCTTCGTATCTATCGAATTGAGCAGTACTTAAATTTTGAACCGGTCTCACCAAAAACACCGTCAACAAAATCCGCCGAGAAAACCGTTGCGAAAATCATACCGGCCGGCCAGGCCGCGAACCAACTCAGCGAAGATGAGATTTATCGATTGGCAAAACAGTCTTTTGATCAGGGAGACTCCGATGCGGCCCGCAAGAAATTTCAAGAACTCATTGAGAAGTTTCCCAAATCCGAACGAGCCGACAACGCTCAGTTTTGGATCGGTGAAATTTATTATCGCGAAAAGTGGTATGAAAAAGCCATACTCGAGTATCAGAAAGTGATCGAAAACTATCCTAAGGGCAATAAAGTGCCGGCATCTCTTTTAAAACAAGGTCTTGCCTTTTTGAATTTAGGGGACAAAAATAATTCCCGCCTTATTTTAGAAGAGCTCATAAAAAAGCATCCCAAGTCCAACGAAGCCAAAATTGCCCTAGATAAAGTGAAGAGTATAAAATAAAACAGGATGATTAAAATCATCGGTATAGATCCCGGCCTTTCGGCAACCGGTATCGGAATCGTTCGAGGAAAGGGGTCGACGATAAAAGGTTATTCATTCGGCAGTATAAACACCTCCAAAAACAACTCTTTGCCAGACCGCCTTGGTCATATCTTTTCAAAGCTGCTTCAAATCTTAAAAGATGAAAATCCCGATTTAATGGTGGTTGAGGAAGTCTTTTCTCTCGAAAAATATCCGAAATCCGGCATAACTCTGGGGCAGGTGAGCGGGGTGGTAATGCTTGCCGGACATCGAACCGGTGTGTCGTCGGTTCAGGTTCCGGTGCGGGAGGCCAAACAGGTTTTGACGGGCAACGGAAATGCCCGCAAACAGCAGTTGGAAGAAGCCGTGCGACATCAATTGAAGCACAAGACTCGCATTAGGCCCTTTCACGCATCAGACGCACTGGGGTTGGCTTTGATTGGTCTTTACCGCTACCAGGACGTGTCGGCTCATAGTTGATATCTCACAGGATAACGGTTAAAACCATCTAAACGAATTACGCTATTACAGTTATGATTGGCTATATTGAAGGCAAAATTTTAAATAAGGAAAAGGATTGGATACTTGTTCTGGCAAATCAGATTGGATATGAAGTTCTGCTTCCTGCCATCGTCATGGAATCATTGCAGGATAAGAAAATCGGAGAGGAAATTTCCCTTTACATTTTTTATCAGCAGACGGAACGTCAGCCCAAACCTGTTTTGATCGGTTTCAATCTTGAGGTGGAAAAGGATTTTTTCCAATATTTTATTTCAGTAGAAGATATCGGTCCCCTGAAGGCCGCTAAAGCGCTAACCGTGCCCATTAGAGAGATTGCGACTGCCATTGAAGCCGGCGAGATAAATCAGCTTACCAAGCTCAAAGGCATCGGCCGCCGAACAGCCCAAAAGATTATCGCCACCCTTGGGGGTAAAATGGGCAAATTTGCCTTGATTCGTCCCGAGGATCGCAAAGTCGAACCACCTGTCGAGGACTTTTCAAAACAGGTACTTGATGTTATGATAAAGCAGCTCGGCCATAGGATGGGGGATGCCAGGCAGATGATAGACCGTGCGTTGAAACGCAACAGCGCCATAAAGACCGCCGAAGAGCTTTTTGAAGAAGTTTACCGGGGGAGGCAAATGGGAGAATAGATTCTGGAGATATTGTTTATACCGGTGAAGAACAATCACGATATCCCAATTGAGTTGGAAGTCTAAAACCCTAAGATTCCATATGAACCGTCTAAAAACTGCGGTGAACCATGTCTGATGACATCATATCATACGCTTCAAATGAACAGGATCTGATATCCGGTACACCCATGCTGGAGGACAAAGATCCCGAGATACTATCCCTGCGACCGGAAAGCCTCTCCGATTATGTCGGCCAGAGCGAAGTGGTGGAAACTCTTAAGATTGCTATAGAAGCCTCCATGCAGCGCCAGGAGCCGATTGATCATGTTCTTCTGCATGGACCCCCGGGTTTGGGGAAAACAACCCTGGCCCATATCATCGCCAACGAGATGGGAGGCCATCTTACCGTGACTTCCGGCCCGGCCCTTGATAAGGGTGGCGACTTGATCGGGATTCTGACTCACCTTGAAAGCGGCGATATCCTGTTTATTGATGAAATCCATCGGATACCCAAAGCCGTGGAGGAATTCCTATATCCTGCCATGGAGGATTTCGCCATTGATTTTGTGTTTGATAAAGGGGTTCATGCCCGCAGCCACCGTTTTCAATTAAAACGCTTTGCGCTGGTCGGTGCGACCACACGGGTCGGTCTGCTGTCGGCGCCCTTGCGGGATCGGTTTGGTATTTTTAAAAGTCTGGATTTTTACGGTGAAGCTGATCTGGTAAAAATTACCCAGCGTTCGGCGGCGTTGCTTGGAGTTGCCCTGGGGGAGGACGGCGCCGTCACCCTTTCCCAGAGATCCCGGGGAACCCCCCGAATAGTCAACCGGCTTCTCAAACGGGTCAGAGATTACAGTCAGGTACGAGCAGACGGGGTCATTACCAAATCTACGGTTTCGGCCGCCCTGAAACTCGAAGGTGTTGATGAAAAAGGCCTGACCGATCTGGATCGACGGTATTTAAAGACGATTATTAAGTTTTACCATGGCGGACCGGTGGGAATCGAAGCCATTGCGGCGACCCTTCAGGAAGAGTCAGATACCCTGGTGGATGTCATTGAGCCTTACCTGCTGAAAATAGGGTTCATTACAAGAACATCTTCCGGCAGAAAAGCATCCGAGGCCGCTTTCAGGCATCTGGGGTTTAAGGTTCAGACCCATCAGATCAAAATGTTTTAGTAATCGTGGGTTCAAAGGTTCAGAGGTTCAGAGTACAAAGGGTTCAGGGTTCAGCCCAGCCGCCGGCCAAAAAAACGGCCGCTCAAATCGAAAAAGAAACTAGAGTTTCATATAAGAGGTTCAGGTTTTGGAGATTCAGAGTTCTGTGTTCTGTGTTCAAAGATTGTTGATCCATGGCTTTGCAGGGATCTACATATTAATTGGCCCTTGTGCAGTTTATTCCGACAGGGCAACCCTGAACCTTTGAACCTTATTTTAATGCGCTATGTCGGTAATAACCTTATTAACGGATTTCGGTACAGACGATGAGTATGTGGGGTTGATGAAAGGGGTTATATTGTCCATCAATCCCTCGGCCGTCATCGTAGATATAACCCACCAAATCGACCGTCAGGATATCGTTCAGGCGGCCTTTACGATTTACTCTGGATATCAATATTTCCCGGAAGGAACGGTGCACCTGATTGTCGTTGACCCCGGGGTTGGTACCGAACGGGGCCTGCTGGCCCTCAAATTGGAGAAACAATTTTTCATTGCCCCGGATAACGGTGTGCTCACGCTCTTGCTCAATGAAAAAAATATCTATTCGCTTAACCTTATAACAAATCCGAACTATTTCAGGGCCTCCGTAAGTCGGACATTTCACGGCCGGGATATCATAGCGCCGGTTGGTGCTCATATCGCCAACGGCCTGGAGGTGAATGAGCTGGGTCCTGCAATAGACGTTCAAAACATAGCTTGTCTTGACAGCCTCGGTGCCCGGTGCACAGAAAATGGGGATATCGAGGGCGAAGTTGTGGCGATCGATCATTTCGGGAATTTGATAACCAACATTAAATCCGAACAGCTGAGCGAATGCTTGCATGCCGGCCCCCAGGAAGAGATCCGGATAAGGATCCGGTCCAATGTCATCAAAGGCTTATCTGAAACCTATGCCGGTGTGGGACCAAACACCCCATTGGCCCTTATTGGGAGTCGCGGTTATCTTGAGATTGCAATCAATAAGGGCAACGCCGCCCAACATTTAAGTGCTGAAAAGGGAGAAAGTGTGCGGGTGGTTTTATAAAAATTTGTAAAATTTCGATATACAGGATATCTTAATATACAGTGATGGAATATTTAAAGAAAAACTCAAATCAAGCCGGCCGTTCCCGTAAAGCTGAAAAACATTCACATCAGGACCGACGCTGGACCCTGATGTTCATCGGGAATCACGGTAGGACCATAACACTCAAACGCTTTAAAAGCATGGTAATACTATCTTTTACGGTGCTGGTTGTTTCCATCGGAATTTCTGCGGGCCTTTTTGTTTGGAACCAAAAAATCATTTTGGACAATCACGCTCTTAAAGATGATTTGAAAAATTTGAATAAACGTGTAGACACCCTGCGGTATGATAAAGACATACTGATGACCCGGTTGGTGTTGGCTGAATCCAGGGTCCAGGAAAATTTAAGTGGCCAAACGGAAAAATCTGCCGATAAAAAATTACCGAATCAGGAACCAATCCGTTCCGATAATGATGATCAAATCAACCCGGTGGCCGCAAAAAAAATTAAGCTGCCGGATCCAAAGCAGGCCGAACCACAACAAAACAGCGTACCAATCGATGCGGGATTAAGTGTTGCCATTGAGAATTTTCAAATATCGAATCTGCCCGACGACAACAGGTTAAGGGTCCTATTCAAAATTAAAAACACGACGCTGAATTCCCAGCGAGTTTCCGGTTACACAATTGTGGTCTTAAAAGGGGAGCAGACCAACTGGCTGCCTATCCCCTGGATGCCACTGGTGGACGGACGTCCAACCGGCAAACAACGTGGCCATTCTTTTGGCATAAATTATTTTAAAACCATGAGTCTTTCGACCCAACCTCCCAAATTTCCCGAAAAATTTCAAACCGCCTCAATTTATGTGTTTACGCGGGAAGGGGAATTGCTGCTGGAGAAGACTTATCCGGTCAAGCTGCCGCCAAACAAGCTGAAAGATACTGAACCAGCACCTGCCCTGCATGCGATACCGGCGGAATCCGTACCGCCGCCTTTGGCGCCGACCCCTGCGCCGAAGACTGCAGCACCCCCGTCCCAGGACGCCCTTATGGAAACGCTGAAGGACACGCCTCCGGAATGAGTTGCAGAAGACAGAAGACGGAAAACAGATGACAGAGGCAATTGAATTCGGAATGGGGAGGTAGCTAAATATAATGCGATCTGATAGTATTTTTCTCTTGACACATGCCGTAGAATTGTTTAAACATGCCGGATTCATTAAAATTAGGAGTGCCGAAAGTGAAAAAATATACTTACAGTGCCAGAAAATCGGATAACCAGGGCAATTGGGGCCTTGTTGATGCCAACGGAGCCGTTTTGGGTCGTCTGGCCACCACCATCGCTTCTCGCCTTCAGGGCAAGCACAACCCCCTGTACACGCCCCATGTCGATACCGGTGATTGGATCGTCGTGATTAATGCGAATAAAATAGTGCTTACGGGAAGGAAATTGGATCAAAAACAGTATCACCGCCACAGTGGATACATTGGCGGTTTAAGATCGACTTCAGCTAGGGAGCTTAAAGAAAAAAAACCTGAAGATCTTATTCGTTTTGCAGTCAAGGGCATGCTGCCCAGAAACAGGCTGGGTAAAAAGCAGTTCAAGAAATTAAAGGTATATGCCGGCGATCAGCATCCGCATGAAGCCCAGAATCCAGAGGTTATTACTTTATAAGCCAACCCATAATTTTGAGGAATTAAATGAACCAGGAAAATGCTCATTATGCCACCGGCAGACGCAAGACTGCCATCTCCAGAACGTGGATGAAACCGGGCAGCGGAGAAATCGTTATAAATAATCGTCCGGTGGAGGAATATTTCCCGATTGAAGCTACCCGGGAAGAGATCTTTCAGCCTTTCAAGCTTACCAACACGCTGGGTTCTTACGATGTAAAAGCAACAGTTGTTGGTGGCGGCATTGCCGGTCAGGCCGGAGCCGTGCGACACGGGATTACACGGGCGCTGGTGAGTATCAATCCCGACTTTCGACTGACGCTGAAAAAGGCCGGGTTTATCAAACGTGATCCCAGGGTCAAAGAACGTAAAAAATACGGGCAAAAAGGAGCCCGGGCCCGGTTTCAGTTTTCGAAACGTTAAGATTCTTTTCTTTGATGTCAACAAGGGAATAGGCCGTTGCCTATTCCCTTGTTTATTTTGAATTCCCTGCTAAATTGTGTCATATAACATGGGGCTTCGCCCCAGTTTGGAAT
>JBATKU010000434.1:0-1820 GCA_049669725.1 Desulfobacterales bacterium | reverse complement strand
CTGCCGCTGCAGCCAGCCGCTCGCAGGTGCTGCCCTATGCCGATGATGTTGAAAAATGGTTCAAAAACGGCATTCAAGGTACTACCATTCACCAGGCTCTGGAACGCAAATACGATTTTAGCGGCAGCTACTCGTGTGTTCGCCGTTATCTGGCCACATTAAAAGCCGCCAACCCCGAAGCTACAACTATCTTAGAATTTGAGCCGGCCGAAGCAGCCCAAGTTGATTTTGGTAAAGGTCCCACGATCAAAGACGTCTTCAGCGGGAAAGAGTCCTCCACCTGGTTTTTTGTTATGACCCTGGCCTGGAGCCGTCACCAGTATGCCGAAATCGTCACCGATCAGAAAGTGGCTACCTGGTTAGGATGCCACCGCCGAGCCTTTGAATTTTTTGGTGGCGTTCCCCACAAAGCTATCATTGATAATCCCAAATGCGCAATCACCAGAGCCTGCTTTAGAGATCCGGTGGTGCAGCGTGCTTACGGGGAATGTGCCGAAGGCTACGGGTTTATTATCTGCCCATGCCCACCCGCAGATCCTAAAAAGAAAGGACGCGTGGAGTCCGGTGTTAAATATGTCAAACGCAACTTCATGCCGCTGAGAGACTTTCGTAGTCTTAGCGACGCCAACCGACAGCTCAAAGACTGGATCCTTCAAACAGCGGGCAATCGCATCCACGGCACTACCAAACAAAAGCCGCTTTCTGCCTTTATTGAAACTGAAAAGCCACTGCTGACTGCACTTCCAGATGTCCCTCCGGAACTGGCCACCTGGGCCAAAGTCAAACTGCATGGCAACTGCCATGTACAGTTTGAAAACTGCTATTATTCTGCCCCCTTTAGGCTGGTGCATCAGCAGCTGTGGCTCAAAGCTACCGAAACCAGTGTCAAGCTATTCCGGGATCTGAAATTAGTTGCCGTTCATCCCCGGCTGAAAAAACCCGGTGCACGCTCCAGCCTTGATGACCATCTGCCGCCGCAGGCACTGGCTTATAAAATGCAAGACCCTCAGTGGTGCCTGAAGCAGGCCAGACAAATCGGTCCCAGCTGCACAGCGCTGATCGAACAGCTTTTCTCCGACCGGGTGCTCGACAACCTGAGAGCAGCCCAGGGTATTGTCGGCTTTGCCAAAAAGTATGGCTACAGACGCCTGGAAGCCGCCTGTCAACGGGCATTGTTCTTTGACAACCCAAAATATCGGGCGGTGAAAATCATTCTGCAAAAGGGCCTGGACCAGGAAACCTGCGAGCAAAGCGCTTTTGATCGGCTCGGTGAGGCCTACACCGGCAAAGGGCGCTTTTATCGCAACATCAACACGCTTTTAATCCAATGAAAGGACAAACACATATGAATCCAATGCCTGAAATAACTCCCATGCTCAAAGAATTGCGCCTTTCCGGGGTGATGGACTCACTGGAAACTAGAAACCGTCAAGCCATTGAAGAAAAACTAGCCTACACCGACTTTTTGGCCCTCATCCTGCAGGATGAAGTCGCACGCAGGGCCCAAAAAAAGCTGGCACTGGCCCTACGACGGGCCAACTTCCGCAATCATAAAACCCTTGAGCAATTTGACTTTGGCTTTAATCCGACCATCAACCGGTCTCTGATTACAGACCTTGCCACCTGTCAATTTATCCACGAGAAAGTATCCGTGTTCATTGTCGGTCCTTGCGGCACCGGTAAAAGCCATATTGGTCAAGCCTTAGGCCATTGTGCTATCAGAAACGGCTACGATGTACTTTTTACGACTCAAAGCAAAATGTTGGGAAAACTGCACGCGGCCAGGGCCACCAATACCTATGATCGGCAGTTTAACCAGC
>JBATKU010000433.1:0-1845 GCA_049669725.1 Desulfobacterales bacterium | reverse complement strand
GTGTGAATCCGCAGAAGACATATGCCGGTTATATGTAAGCGTCAATTAAACCCCATCTTCACAAAGCCAGCGAGCCGTGGCATGATGCCGTCAAAAACCAAGGAGGCGACATCATGGAGCAGATATCCAGAGCTGAGCAGCTTGAACAAAAACGTACCTACTGGAAGCAGCACATCGACAGCTGGCAAGAGACCGGTTTAACCCAGGCCGAATATTGCCGGCGACATAATCTAAAGCATTACCAACTGGTCTATTGGAAAAAGCGCTTTTTAAAGACCGAAACAGAAGTATCCTTCGTACCACTGGAATTAGAGGATTTGTTGGATATACCCTGCCAGCCGGATCGTGCCCCATTGTGTCTGGTAATCGATAATCACTTTAAGATTGAAATCAGAGCCGGTTTTGATGCGCAGCTTTTGCGGCAGCTGATTTTTTCGTTGCCGACGCTGGCATGATCCCGCAAAATTCGACCCGCGTGTATTTGGCCCTTGGCAGCACCGACTTGCGCAAGGCGATCAACGGCCTGTCAGTGTTGGCCGAACAGGCCATGGGACTTAATCCGTTTTCCGGTGATTTATTTGTGTTTTGCAACCGGCGCCAGAACATCATCAAGATCTTGTACTGGGATGAAAACGGATTTTGTCTGTGGCATAAGCGGCTGGAAGAGCATCGCTTCAAGTGGCCTAAGCTTGCCGAGCAGGTGCTAACGATCAATCGCAAGCAGTTAAGCTGGCTGCTTGCGGGACTTGATTTTTCAAGTGCTCATCAGCAGCTTTACTACCAGCATGCGGGTTGATATTTTTACTTCTTTTTTAAAGAAAAGTATTTACAAAGCCATCTGTTTTTGCTACATATTCTGGCATGGATGTGGATATAAAAAGCCTGCCCGATGATGCCAGTTTACCCAAAGATATCGTCTTGTCTCTTGTCAATGAGATCGAGATAAAATACCAGGAAAAAATCCATCATTTGGAAGAACAGCTGCGCTTGTTTAAAAACGAACTGTTCGGCCACAGCAGTGAAAAGCGGCATGAGCCGCATGCTAATCAATTGCCGCTGTTCAATGGCGATGATGAGCATGCAGCCGACAGTCAGGTAAGTGATGACACCATTGTTATTGCCGCCCATGCTCGCAAAAAGCGCGGGCGCAAGCCCTTGCCCAAAGATCTGCCGCGTATTGATATTATCCACGACCTTAGCGAAGACGAAAAGCAGTGCGCCTGCGGGGCGCAGCTAAGCCGTTTTGGTGAAGAGATCAGTGAGAAGCTGGATTACATTCCCGCCCGGCTTAGAGTTGAACGCCATATTCGTTATAAATATGCCTGCAAAAACTGTGAAGGTGTTGAAGATGACGGCCCGACTGTTAGGATCGCGCCGGTTCCGGTGCAATTAATTCCCAAAAGCATTGCCACCGCCGGTCTTTTGGCGTACATTGCCGTATCCAAGTTTGCCGACGGGCTGCCGCTGTATCGCCAGCAGAAGATATTTGATCGATTGGGCATTGAAATGAGCCGGGCGGTCATGGCCAAGTGGATGGTTCAAGCCGCACGCAGCTGTACCGGGTTAATTGATCTGCTGCGAGGACAAATCCGCAGCGGTCCGCTAATCAATATCGATGAAACACCGCTTCAGGTATTAAACGAAGCGGGCCGGGCCAATACCAGCAAATCGTACATGTGGGTCTATCGCGGCGGCCAGCCAGATCGTCCGGTGTTGCTGTATGAATATCATCGCACCCGCAGTGGCAAAACGGCCCTGGAATTTTTGGACAACTACCACGGCTATATTCAAAGCGATGATTTTAGCGGTTATGATCACCTGGATCAAAAGCCGGATATTGTGCAT
>JBATKU010000432.1:0-12737 GCA_049669725.1 Desulfobacterales bacterium | reverse complement strand
GTGGCCAAACGGGTGCGACAGATCCGTGAGGGATCCGATTATCTCGTTAGTTCGCCTAAAAATGAGGATATTGTGGTCTCACTGCGAGAAGTCGCAGCTGGAAAAGTTGTATCCCAAGAGGCCGATTTGCAAGAAGAAGCAGCTAAATGATTTTAGATTCTTTTGCCGAATGTACCTAACACATATAAAGCGTTGAACCGGGCAATGGGCAAAGCCCTGCATCGCTACCAGATGATTTCCGACGGCGATCGAATCATTGTGGGGCTTTCAGGCGGTGCGGACAGTTTAACGCTTATGTGGATGTTAAACGAACGCCTGAAGCGCGTGCCTATAAACTACGAACTTTTTGCCGTCTACATTGACCCCGGTTATGAAGGCAGTTTTGGAGAATCACTGGAATGGTATGGCAATAAACTGGGGTTTTCCATTAGAGCTGAATACACAGATTATGGGCTATTGGCACACAGTCCCGAAAATCGTGAAAACCCTTGTTTCCTGTGCTCCCGGTTGCGAAGAAAACGTTTGTTCGAAATTGCCGATGAGCTCGGGTGCACTAAATTGGCATTGGGCCATAACAAAGATGATATCATTGAAACTCTGTTTATGAATATATGTTATGCTGGGGAGATCAGCACGATGGTGCCTTCCCAGGCATTTTTTCAGAAAAAATTCACAGTTATTCGACCGCTGGCATTTGCCGATGAACAGCTCATTAGAAAGTTTGCCAGAGATCAAAAATTCCCTGAATTTATTAACGCATGCCCGAGTGCCAACAACTCCAAACGCAAAGAGATGAAGACTTTTTTACAGCAGCTTTACCGTACCAACAAAAAAGTGAAGGGCAATATTTTCAGAGCCATGAGTCATGTGAATACGGATTATCTCTTAAAATAGAGCCAAGCTTCATGCGAGGTACGCTGAAAAAGCTGCTTTCGCGGGGGTGTATTCAACGCCGCAACAGGAGCAACACCTGAATTATGAGGGACATCCAGAGCCAACCTGATTTTCGTAAAATTCCTATCGATAAGGTCGGAATAAAGAATCTACGATATCCCATCACCGTTCGAGACCGCCGGGACGGTTTTCAGCATACCATCGCCGTCATCAATATGTATGTGGATCTGCCCCATAACAACAAGGGTACCCACATGAGCCGTTTTGTCGAATTGCTGCATTTGCTGCACCCCGATGTCTCACTGGAGAAATTTTCAGTAATCCTGGAAAATATGAAAAAGCATTTAAATGCTGCTTCGGCCCATCTTGAAATGACCTTCCCTTATTTTATCGAAAAAACTGCACCCGTCAGCACATCACCGGGACTTATGGACTACACTTGCAGTATTAGAGGATCCAGCGATCCCAACGGCAGAGTCGATCTCGTTTCTGAAGTTGTTGTCCCCATATCTTCGGTTTGTCCCTGTTCCATGGAAATCAGCGACAATGGTGCGCATAATCAGCGGGGTGAAGTAAAACTGGGCACCCGGTTCAAAAAATTTATCTGGATGGAAGATATGATTGAACTGGTTGAATCATCGGCATCCTGTGATGTTTTTTCAGTTTTAAAGCGGGTTGATGAAAAATCAGTTACCGAAAGAGCTTTTGCCAATCCGAAGTTTGTTGAAGATATTGTGCGCGATGTTGCCAAAAAGCTTAACGCTGACGATAACATCACCTGGTTTTCGGTCAGTGCCGAAAATTTCGAATCGATTCATAATCATAGTGCATACGCCAGCATAACTTCTGGATAGAATGACGAATGTCGATTGACGAATGACGAATTAATGTGTTCCATCTATTTTAATCTTCTAATACTCTTTCCCGATAAATTGCTTTCGAACAACTTCTGAATTATTCAGTATAGCTTAAAATTAAAAAAACAGAATTCCTTCATTTGACCTTCGTCAATCGTCATTTGACATTTTTGGGGTTCGTCATTAGACATTCGTCAATCATCATTCCCTTATTCCAGGAATTGAAGTAGTTGGCGCATGATGGGTTTGGTGGATTTGCCTGGGGTATTGATCATGACGACGTAGCGATATCTGCCGCCATTTTGACTGGCGAGATATCCGGCGCGGGTGCTGATGCCATGCAGGGTGCCGGTTTTATAGAAATCACGACCCTGCTGGCGCAGCAACACAAAGTTTGGCTCGAACGCTTCCAGAACGCGCATCATTTGTAGGGCCGTAACCCTGTTCTGTCTTGATATTCCGGAACCTTCAACGATTGTCATATCATCAATTGCTAATTCCCTGGAGGCATAGGCAACCGCTGCCTCAACTCCCTTTGCCAGATTGCCCGGAGGTCCGAAGGCTTTAATCCCGGCGGAAATGAGTAGCTGATTGGTGGTAAAATTGTTGGAATGTTCAAGCAACTTGGCGATAATTTGAGTCAGGCTAAAGCGGGAAGTATATCTAAAAATGAGTCTGTCGTGGGAGTAATTCACCTTGCCTATCTTCACATTACCACTTAATTTAACCCCCGCCTGTTTCAGGAAATACCCAAAAAGTTTGCCGGCATAAACTGTATTTTCATTTTCGACATGGGACAGTACAATCCGACCGGCATTCAACTTTCGGTTGCTTATTTTTTTTTCGGCAAATGGAAGCAGCGGGGTTTGGGGTTCGGCGCTGATGTAGCCTGATCGGGTGCGCTTATAAAAAACGGTGTTGAAATTAACACACAAAGCGCCATTGGGAGCATCGTAAGGTTGCGATGATAAACTGATGCCGGGAATGGTTAACGGCTGGTTGAAATATGAGTCATCGACAATCAAATCGTTGATGATGGTCGATTGGCCCAGAAGGGCGCCCAGAAGGCGGGAGATTTCCCGGACGATTTCCGAAATTAAAAGCGGATCGCCAAATCCTTTTATTTTCAAATTTGAGTTATTGTCGATGAAAAATTCAGTCCGGTAGTGATGTCCAGGTTCCAGGTAGTGAATTGCAGTCAGAGAGGTAAAGATTTTAAGAATGGACGCCGGAATCAGTTTTTTGGTGTCGTTTTTCGAAATTATGGTCCTGCCGTCCGGATCAACAACCAGGAGGGAATCATTTGCCCCGATGAGCGGCGTTATCTCCTCGGTTCTGGTTGCACCGAAGCCTGCAGCAGTTCCGAAAAAAGATAAAACGTATAGCACCAACAGAGAAATTATAACTACACGACGTAAGCGTTTCAGTTTGGCAAAAATTTCCATCATTCAATCCACATTCAGCATTCCGCATTCCGAATTCTGCGCGGGCTTTCTACAATAATGGTGACCGGTCCTTGGTTGATCAAAGCAACTTCCATCATGGCCCTGAAACGACCGGTTGCGACGGTTATTCCCAGGCTGCGGACCTGTTTAACAAAATATTCATAAAGCTCGGTGGCCAGTTCTGGCCCGGCAGCATTTACAAAGGAAGGTCGGCGCCCCTTGCGGCAGTCGGCCAGAAGCGTAAACTGTGAAACGATCATCATTTCCCCGCCGGTCTCCAACAGGGATCGATTCATCTTGCCCTTTTCATCTTCAAAAATTCTGAGATTGGCGATTTTATTTACAAGGTAGTCGGCATCGGAGAGGCTGTCGCTTTTTGCCACCCCGATTAAAACCAGAAGACCAAAGCCGGTTCGACCGATAATTTGGCTCTCTGTCTTGACTGAGCTTTCTTTCACTCGTTGGATTACTGCACGCATGGTTTCTCTTTTTTGCTGGATTCGCCGGGAAATGTTTTCATCGATAGAGAGATGCGGTTTCGGTTTAGGTCTATATCCATGACAGTCACCTCAACCTTTTGCTGCACCCGGACGACATCTGCCGGGTTTTTAACAAATTTGTCCGCAAGTTCGCTGATGTGCACAAGACCATCCTGATGAACTCCAATGTCGACAAAGGCGCCAAAGGCCGTTACGTTGGTTACAATGCCGGGGACTTTCATACCGGGTTTAAGGTCGGTAATTTTTTCAATATCACAGGCAAAGGCAAATTTTTCAAATGTATCTCGAGGGTCACGACCCGGTTTGGCCAGTTCGCCGAGGATATCATTTAAGGTTGGTATTCCGACCTCAGCCGTGACGTACCGATGGATGTCAATTTTATCACGCAGATCTTTATTTTGTATAAAGTCGCTAACCGAGCAGTCCATATCACGAGCCATTGCTGTGACGATGTGATAGGTTTCCGGATGCACAGCGCTTGTGTCCAGCGGATTTTCGCCGTTTCTGATTCTTAAAAAACCGGCACACTGCTCAAATGCCTTAGGCCCCAGCCTTGGAACCTTTGGCAGATTGTCTCTGGTCTCAAACGGTCCATTTTCTTCTCTGTACACGACTATATTTTTGGCCAGCTGTGGTCCCAGTCCCGAGACATATGTCAGCAGTTGAATGCTGGAGCGGTTAACGTCGACCCCCACGCTGTTCACACAGCTGATGACGGCGTCATCAAGGGATTGTTTCAGAGCTAATTGGTCGACATCATGTTGATATTGCCCGACACCGATGGATTTAGGGTCTATTTTTACCAACTCTGACAGAGGGTCCATCAGCCGCCGACCGATTGATACGGCGCCCCTGACAGTCAAGTCAAGATCGGGAAATTCTTCACGGGCGACCGCTGAGGCGGAGTAAATAGATGCACCGCTTTCATTGACCAGAACCACCTGAACCGGCTGGCCGAAGCTCAACCCGTTAATAAAGGCTTCAGTCTCTCGTCCAGCTGTGCCGTTGCCAACGGCAATGGCTTCTATTTTGAAACGGTCCACGAGGTGCTTAATTTTTACTGCCGCCTCCTGTTGCTGTTTCTTCGACGCATGCGGGAATATGGTGTCATGGTGCTCAACATTTCCCTGACGATCCAGGCACACCGTCTTGCATCCGGTGCGGTAGCCGGGATCTATTCCCATGACACGTTTGGGTCCCAGCGGGGGAGCCAGCAGGAGTTCGCGCAGATTCTCGGAAAATACCTTAATGGCCGTGATATCCGCTCGTTTTTTAGTAGCCAGCCTGATTTCAGTCTCCATCGCGCGTGATAACAGGCGTTTGTAACTGTCCTGAATGGCGAGTTTTACCTGGGTAGAATCATCCCTGTCACCCTTCAAAAAAAAATTCTCAAGAACACTAAGGGCCGTATCTTCCGGTGGCGCTATGGATAAATTGAGAATATCTTCTTTTTCTCCGCGCCGCATCGCCAGTATCCGGTGAGACGGTGCCGTCGCAGCTTCCTCCTGCCAATCAAAATAATTGCGATATTTTGAGCCGTCTTCCTCTTTACCTGCGCTAACGCGGCTGCGCACGACTGCTTTGGAAAAATACAGCTTTCGCAGTTCCGTGCGCGCCTTTTGATCTTCATTGATCAGTTCGGCAATGATATCCCTGGCTCCCGCCAGGGCATCATCGATGGTTTCAACTTCTTTTTCCGGATCCATGAATTCAGCTGCCGCCATGCGCGGGTCGGCACCGGCCTGCTCCAAAAGGATCCGGGCCAGCGGCTCAAGACCTTTTTCTCTGGCTATCATAGCCCTGGTTCGTTTTTTGGGTCGAAACGGCAAATATATATCTTCCAGGGTGGCCATGCTTGGTGCGGATTCGACTTTTTCTTTGAGCTCATCGTTGAGGTGGCCGTTTGCCTCCAGTGATTTAAGGATGGCTATCCTGCGCTGGTCCAACTCAACTAGCTGCTGGAGTCGATCGCGTATGATGGTGATGCCCACCTCATCCAAACTGTCGGTGGCCTCTTTACGATAGCGGGCGATGAAAGGCACCGTGCAACCGGATTCCAGCAAAGAGGCCACAGAACTCACCTGGCGGTCTTTCAAGTCAAGCTCTGAAGAGATTTTTTTTATATGAAAATCGGTCATTGGTTGGGTCCTTGTGGTTGATTTTATCTAATTGGTGATAAAAATCCAGATCTTTGTTTAAAATTGGAACTGCATCATATAAAAGGGGCAGGGAAAAAAGTCAATCGAAAGAAACCCATTGAGACAGGAGCAAGGTTCATAATTCATCTTTCAAGGCTATTTTGGGCTTCCGATTTTCATAACCCTGAACCGTGAACGCTGAACCTGGAACCTTTCATAGCCTATTTATTTTCTTGAAGAAAATTTGTTTATGATATATAAATTAATGTGCGTATAAAGGACGGCCCCATGGGATTCAACAAGTGGTTAGGAAATAGATTATTGAAACGTCGCAGTCTTTATTACAAACTCAATCTGATATTTGGTCTTTTCTTTTTATTTCCAATCCTCGGATTTTTGTTTTTCAGCATCAAATACAACATGCTGAATGATGAATACCTGCCTTTCTTCTTTCTCGGGATACTCATTTTCTCCTTTATCGCCTTTAACATACTGAAAAATCTATTTGATAAAATAGCCAACATATCCGAGACCATGTCGACCAACTATATCACCGAGCTCTCGGATAGCGAGGTCCCAACCGGTACAGATGAACTGCACGCCATTGTTAATTCTTTTACCACGATTGAAAGACAGTTCAGCAACACATTCAAAATGCTTGAAAAAAAAGCATCGGAAATTTCCATTTTAAAAGAGCTTTCGGAGCTTTGCTACGTAACATTCGATCCGGAGGAAATCCTTTACGTGACCTTGGAACGGGCGCTGGTACTGACGAATTCAGATCTCGGCTCCGTTTTGACGCTTGAAAAAAATGGTCCCAAGTCATTTGTGGTGAAAGCCACCGTGGGCCTGGGAAAATTTGTCAAAGCCGGAGATCGGATCGATTTCGAAACCAGCATTGCCAAATACGCGGTTATCAATAAATCGCCGCTGGTGGTGGAGGATATTGAAAAAGACAAACGCTTTGGGCGTGCCAACATGGCGCATTACGGATCAAAGTCCTTTGTTTGCATGCCCATTAAGACCAGCAAGGCGATTATCGGTGTTCTAACTATTTCATCAAGAAACAACAATAAAATTTATACCCACAGCGATATTGATGTACTTACACCCCTGTTAAGCAATGCCGCTTTTACCTTTGAGAATCTGCGCCTTTTAAAAGAGAACGAGCGGGGAGCCGTCTATCAAAAAACGATTGAAAAGATTTTTAAGCTTTTTAATTCCAGCTTTCGGGATAACGAGCTAATTCGCGCGGTGCTCAATGAAATTCATAGTGTGATCGCCTATGATTTTGCTATCCTGATGACCAAACATGCCAGCAAACCGGACTATTTGACGATCTCCGATTTTGTCAGCAACCATCCGTCCCCCATTGTCAAGGGAAGTTCCTACTCCTACCATGGTTCAATTATAGAAAAAGTCTTTAAACAGGAAACCGCCCTGGTCGTTGAGGGGCGCAATTATGCAAGCACGCCGCTGGATCAGACCCTTTTTAAGGATCAGGGCTGTCAATCCTGTCTCCTGGCACCTATAAAAATGGAGGGTTATGTGACGGGGGTCCTGGTTTTGACATCAAAAAAACGTGGTTTATTCTCAGAAGCCCAGGCGCTTTTGAAATGGATCGCCAATGCCCTTTCCCTGGTTCTCGAACGGAACAAACTTTCGGCGGCCGTGGTGAGGCGCAATCAAGAACTGAATACAATCCGGCAGATCGGCAGTGCCCTGGCATCTTCGACCTTCGATATCAGCAAGGTGTTAAAATACACAATGGACATGATCCGGGAAGTCATGAATGTGGAGGCCGGATCCCTGCTTTTCCTGGAAAACAATGAACTCGAAATTGCAGTTGCCTTCAACATCAAAATTAAATCTATGAAGAAGTTTCGGTTGAAGCTGGGGCAGGGCATTGCCGGTTATGTAGCTGCCCGGGGAGAAGCCATTATCGTTAACGATACTGAGAAATCTTCCCATTTTTTTCCAATTATCGATGGGGTCTCGGGATTTACAACCCGCTCCGCTCTTTGTGTCCCCATGATTTCCCAGGGCAAGGTAATCGGAGTCATCGAGGTCCTGAACAAAATAAGCGGTGAATTCGGGTTTGACGATAAAGATTTGCTGCAGGCCATTGCAACTTCGGTCTGCATCGCACTTGAAAACGCCCGTCTGTATAAGGAAACCGTTTCAATGGCTGAACACGAGCGGGATGTTCGTCATATGTTCCAGAAATTTGTTCCCAAGGAGGTACTGGATAAAATCCTGCATGGCTCCGCCAACGGGAAGCCAATAATAGAGGAACTCAGAACCATTACGTTGTTAAATATTGACATTCGAGGCTTCTCACGTCTGGCGCTGCAAATTGGATCCCAGAAAACCGTATCCTTGCTCAACAGTTTCTTCTCGGTCATGGGCGGCATCGTGTTCAAACACCATGGAATTGTCGATAAATACCTTGGTGACGGCTTTCTGGCCCTGTTTGGCGCTCCGGTACCAAGCACCAGCGATGCAGATAATGCCATTGCAGCCGCCTTTGAAATGAAACACTCTATCCCCGCCGTAAATAAATTTCTGAAGCAGAAACTGGGTGCTTCGGTGGATATGGGGATCAGCATTCACACCGGTGAAGTCGTGGTGGGCAATATCGGTTTCGAAAAGAAAATGGACTATACCGTCATCGGTGATTCGGTGAATACGGTATTCAGACTTCAAAACCTGACTAAATCTTTTCCCAATGGAATTTTAATTAGCGAACATACCCTTCGAGCCGCGCGTTCACGCCTGGAAGTCGCTGATGTTGAGATTGCCGGGGATATCGGCCTGGAAATCGGGGGTATGAAAGTATATGAGCTGTTAGACCGCCGAGCAGACAAGGCACCGGTCTCCCTGGCCAGTTAGCCAGCAGTATAGTGGAGCGAAAACCGCTCAATTAGCCGTTAACGAATCACCGAAAACTCCCAATTGATTGTTAACCCCGGGGGGATCCCTGTATCTGTGATCGAAGCACTGGCTTCCCATCTCATACATCCTGCTTTATCAAGATTCCACAATGTAACCTTGACAAAGGGTTCGGATAAAATTAGGTTTTAATAATTCTTCGCATATGCGAATTTAAATTTCTTGTTGGAGGATACGATGGTGACGAATCAGCCCGCTACTTTGAAAGGACAGTTTCTTTTGGCCATGCCGAGTCTGCTGGACCCGAATTTCTACCAGACGGTTACCTGTATCTGCGAACATAATGAAAGCGGAACCATGGGGATCATCGTCAACCGCGTTCATCATTCTTTAACTGCCAAGGATATATTTGAGGAGTTGACCATTGAGCATGGTCCCGGTATGGATTCCATTCCAATCTATTTAGGGGGTCCGGTTCATCTCGGAGAGATTTTTGTACTGCACGGGCCTCCATTCAACAGGGAAGCCAGTCTGATGATTACGCCATCGCTGGCTATGAGCAACACCAGAGATATTCTGGAAGCGATAGCAAGGGGCAGTGGACCGCAGACCTTTATTATCATTTTGGGTTGCGCCGGTTGGGGGCCGGGTCAGTTGGAATCTGAAATAAAAGAAAATGCCTGGTTGAATTATCCGATTTTTGAAGAAAATATTTTTGATATGCCAGTTGAATTACGGTGGGAAGAGGCGGTTAAAAAGTTGGGGATTGACCCGACCTTGCTTTCGGTTACGGCCGGCCATGCGTAGATATTTTTTGCTGCCGGCTATCCTTTGGCTTTGGGTTTGGCTTTTGGCTTCTTTTTTTTAAGGCAGACTTTGTCCTTTCTGACAAATGCGCAAAGTTTCGGATTATAGTATTCTTTGCAATTTAACGGATTATATAGCGGACACTCAGGATGTTTTTCGGACATAAGTCTCGTATTTCCTTCCTAAATTGGCTTCATTATTGATGTAGCTCTTTAATAGCACAAAACCTTAACCTTGACAAGGCATTAAGTTTAGTAGCGAGGCGGAACAGCAAAGCGATGGACACTTACAGAACTTTGAAAGATGAAATTCTGAAGATCAATCAGGATGTATTAGCACTGTTTTCCACTGCCAAAACTATTCCCGGAATGGCGGATTACAGTTTCGGCGAATGGGAGAAAGCCTGTGGATATCTGCCGGGGCAACTTGCCGAAAATACTATCAGGGTAGCCATTGTCGGAACAATTAAATCCGGTAAAAGTACGTTTTTAAATTCGATTTTTAAAGGGGAATACGTAAAGCGGGGCGCCGGCGTTATTACCTCAATTGTTACACGGGTGCGCAACGCTGAGCGCCTGCGGGCGAAATTGTTTTTTAAATCCTGGGATGAGGTCAATGCTGAAATGGAACAGGCACTGGTTCTGTTTCCTTCAGCAGACTGGCTTGCGGAAGACGGTCGCTTTGATATTCGGAAGAAAAAGCAACGGGAAAAATTGCAAAAGGCCCTGGGCGAACTAAGTGAGGAGCAGTTAATTACCCGGTCAACACGCAATATCAACAATGTTTTGCTGACGTCATATCTTAAGGGTTACGAAACCGTATACAGTTTTATTACTTCAGAAACCGGTATTCAACTGTATGAAGGTGATCGATTCAATGATCACAAAGCTTTTGTGGGCAACGAGTTATTAGCGGTGTATTTGAAAGATGTACTGCTTGAAATTAACTCTGATTATGTGCAAAGCAATATTGAGATTGCGGATTGCCAGGGTAGCGATTCATCCAACCCGTTGCATCTTGCCATGATCCAGGATTATTTATTGCTGACCCATCTGATTGTCTATGTCGTCAGCAGTCGCACGGGGTTACGCCAGGCCGACATTCGGTTTTTATCCATGATTAAAAAGATGGGTATAATGGATAATATCGTATTTGTTGTAAATTGTGACTTTAGCGAACATGAATCCATCGAAGATCTTCAAAAGCTGGTGGACCGGATCCGGGAAGAAATAGCCATGATAAAGCCGGATCCGGATGTTTATTGTTTTTCGGCTCTTTATAATTTGTTTTCCTCGCTGGAGGACGAACTTTCGGAAAAAGATCGTCTGAGATATGATTATTGGAAAGCCGATGGCGAACTTATCGGACTATCACACAGCAACTCGACCCGATTTGAAACTGTTTTTTATGAACGTCTAGCCCGCAAGCGTTATTCTCTGCTGCTGAGAAACCATGTTGAGCGTTTGGGGGTTATTTTTGCTGGGATTGGTGAGTGGATCGGGCTGAACCGAAATGTGCTCGTTAATGATGCTGACAGTGCCGTCGGGATTTTGAAAAAAATTGCTATCCATCAGAAACGACTCAATCAAATCCAATCTTCGATCAAAAAAACCCTTTCAGGGGCTGTACCGGAGATCAGAAAAGAACTCCAGGGTGAAGTGCATCGATTTTTAGATGCCCAATCAGGTCCTGTCGCGAAAGACCTGCGGAATTTCATCCGGGCCTATACGCCGGTATCCGAAAAATTTCAATCAAACCCTGAAGAGGTTGATTTTTCGCAGAATCTCTATCTGTTGTTCCAGGACTTTAAGCAGCGGCTTGACGCTCACATTACCGAGGTAATTAATCCTGAGGTATTGCGCTTTGTTCATGACCGCGAGAGGCGAATCGAAGCATACTTTGAAGCCCTCATCGTTCCTTTTGAATCCATGATAGAAGATGCCTATGGCGAATTTAACGGGATTTTGGGACGTAACCCCTCGATTGCCGACCGAAAAAAATCCCCTGCTAAACCTGCGCTGAAAACGGAATCCATCATTAAAACCGGTGGGGTCAGTCCACCACCGTTGGTGACCGCTTTGCATTACTCGGCCAAGGTTAGAACCGAGGCCGTCGTTCGATTTGGTTTTTACCGGGCTCTGAGCAATGTTAAAACCCTGTTTAAAAAATCATCCAATCAAAAAGGCAAGCAGGCGATCAAGGCTCTGGAAGACGCCGCCCGCCGGATGAAACGCGATACTGAAAAGTCGGTCGCATTCAATCTCAAAGACTACCGGGAGAACCTGAAATTCAGATTCCTTTTCAAGCTGGTTGATGCAACCTCCGAAGGATTTGCTCAGGCTGTGCTGGATCGTTTTCAAGCCTATTTTTCAAACCTTTCAACAACCATTGAAGGCATTGGCACGAGTCAGAAAGACAAGGCCAAAGCCATTAAAATTCTTGAGGATATGGATCAGGCCTGCCAGGCGCTCACCACCCGGGTTAATCAGGTTCGTGAGGAAATCGAAAGTGCCTCATCGGCCGGATAAACCTGAAATTCGAAACAAATAAGAATGACAAAAATTCAAATGACCGAAACAAGGTCCCGCCACAAGGCTCAGACTATCATTAGCGTTTAGGGCATTGGAACATTCGGATTTAGTGTTTCGAATTTCGAGTTTTTTGACGAGCTGATACGAAATTGTCCACTATCAGATAAAATTTCTTTTAACGGAGGATCTTATTTGAAAACAATTGCTAACCTTTCAGCTCGTCAATGCCATCTTTGGCAAACTGGATGGAATCGTCCAGTGTAAGGGCCATCTGGTAGTAGCGGACGGCTTTTTCTTTTTCACCCATCTGTCGGTAATTAGAGCCGATATTGGCATAATCTATGGCGGAAGAGGGGTCGAGTGCTATCACCTTCTGGAAATTTTCAATTGCCTTTTCATGTTCTTTAAGCTTAAAGTGGCAAAACCCCATCAGATTGTAGATATCCGTCCTTTCCGGATCCAGCTTTTCGCCTTCTGCCAGCACATCAAGCGCCTGGCGATATTCTCCCATGTCTTTTAAAGCCACCCCCAGATAAGAATATATGCTGGGAATATCCTGTTCGGTGGGGTTGAGGGTCAAAGACCGGCGAAAAAAGGGGAGGGCGGACTCCGGATCATCAATGGCCAGATGGGATGCACCCAGGTAAAAATTAACGTAGTATTTGCCGGGCAG